>NZ_JAENWL010000206.1 GCF_016650095.1 Clostridium sp.
ACAATATTTTCTTCTGACTGCTCTTGGATTTTTGTAATATTTCCTTTTGTGAATATTATACTCTTTTGCGCTTCTCCAAAATCCACCTTAACTTTAATTTTCTTTTTTAAATGAACAGCATTATCATAATAACTAATTTCAGTCTTAGTTTTAGATTTTTTAATTTCTAAAGTTATAAATTTATTAATATCGCACGGATTCGTTATTTCTAAAGTACCACCTACCATAGTGTTCATTAAGAAATTAAACCCTTGCCCCTCTTCTCTTCCTAACATGCTAACCATTTTATCATCTTTTATAACCGCTCCACCATTTACTTCTAATCTCGTAGATAAACTATCTTCTGGGATATCAATTATGGAGATTACGCTGGCTTTATCGCCCATATTCCTTTGATTATAAAATTCATTTAAACTTAGTTTTACAGCTCTTGATGAAGCATCGATGTTTTCTACAAGCTGCGTTATAAAGAATCCAATATACTTTTGTTGGAGAATTTTTAACTGAATAAGCTTTTCTGGGTCCCCTATAAATACTGTAATATACGGTCTTATAAGCAATTCTTGATCACGATCTAAAAAATCTATAAAATCCCCAATACCGAATTCTGCTGCCTTTTGAGTAAATATTATAGCCTTATTCTGAGTATAATTTAATTTATAACTAGAAGAAGTATTCAAATCTCTAACAGCTTCAAACATTGTTTTTCCTTTTGCTTTAAATATGATCCTTTCATCAGCTCCTTCAGGTGTTGTTCCTCTTGCTCCCTTAAAAGATTCAACATATATTAAAGGACCACCGTCGCTATCTACATCTATTATCAGGGCCGTAACAAATAAAACATGATTAACATCCCTATAACTAAAACATGATGACATAGTAAAACAATTCATTATTATGCAGCTTATAACTAATATCTTTTTATACTTTTTCATTATAATCATCCTTATCAAAAATACTATTAGATATCTCACTTAGATCTTTTCTATATAATAAATCCTTAAATTTAAATGTTTCTAGTGTACCTAAAGGAAACAAATATGAATATCCACAACTCTCAAGACTAGCCAAATGCGAGATAAAAATAAAAAAACAAATATAAAAACCTGGAAGTCCTAGAACTGAAGAAAACAAAATAATAATTATATTCCATATGGCTAAAGCCCCATAAAGCTTAGGTGCCAAAAATGAAGAAATAGACGAAAGTGCCACAATTACTACAGTGCTTTGAGATGCGAGTCCTACTCCCACTGCAGCGTCACCTAAGATTAAAGCTCCAACAATGCTCATTGACTGACCTATGGACTGTGGTAATCTTATCCCTGCCTCCCTAAGTAGTTGAAAGAAAAAAGTCATTAATAATAACTCTATAACTGTAGGGAGTGGTACCCCTGCCCTGGAAATAGTAAACTTTACAGCAAATACCGTAGGAATAAGCGAAAAATGAAAACAAGCAATAGCCACATATAATCCTGACAATAAGCTAGCTGAAAAAAAGCTAAGCACTCTCATAATTCTAGATAAATTTGCAAAATATCTATTAGAATAATAATCATCAGGAGCTTGAAAATTATCCAGGAAAAAATATGGTGCGGTGATAACAAAAGGAGTTCCATCTACAATTATTGCTATTCTTCCTTCTAAAAGCTTAGATGCCGCCACATCTGGTTTTTCGGTGGTACCTATTGTGTCAAAGGCTGAGTTCTTATTTTTTAAATTTGTCTCAATATAATTCGCATCTAATATAAACTCTAATTTTATTTTAGACACCTTTTTTCTTATATAATCCACAAGTTTCCTTGGCGCCACACCTTCTATATAACATAGGACAACTACTGTGTTAGACTGAGCGCCTAAAATCATGGTTTCAAACTTTAAATTTGAATTCTTTATTTTCCGTCGTAAAAGCGCTACATTATCTACAAACGCTTCTGTAAATCCTTCTCTTGGACCCTTAATAACATTTTCTGTAGGTGGAATACCAACACCCCGCCTAACATACCCTTTTGCCTCACAATAAATTGCTTTATTTGCAAAAGTAAATATAAGTACCAAGTCCCCAGCCAAAATATGTGAGATAGCCTCATCATTACTATTAATATCTCCAATGACATTAGCTGATAATACATCCTTTTTTATGTACTCTAAATCTACAGTCATAGTCTTATTTTCCATTAGAGGCTTAAATATATATTCACTAATAAATTTTGAATCACACATATCATCAATAAATACACTGAATATTACTCCTAATGCGCAATCTATCTCTCGATATTTCACATCGTAGCTATTTTTTAATTTTTCTTTAATATAATCTATGCTTATTTTTTCCTTTTCCTTTTCCATTTTGATCACCCAATTTATTATTTGTAATATTAGAGTTTAATATTCTTCAATTGGGAAATAATACTAATATAAATAAAATTTAATTATTAGGTAGCACCGAATCACAAGAAAGAGGAGGCAGAATGGCAACATGGATAAACTAAATACAAAACATTTAATATTCATAATTTGGGGAACTTCTATTGTAGCAATGAAGACTTATCCCAATGTATTCATTGTAAATGGTGGCAGGGACTCGTGGATTTCCGTTATTATTGCCTCTATTATTTTGTTGCTTTATTTTATTTATATACTTTTTGTTTGTAAGAAAAGAAACTGCTATAATATTAGTGAAATATACCATAGAGCTTTAGGCAAAAAAATGGGAGATATATTTTTGATACTATTTATCATAACTTTAATTATCACCTTAATAGAAAGTTCTTCAGTAGAAGCAAATTCCTTACATGTAAATATGCTTTCAGATACTCCTCCTTGGTTTTTCCTTTTATTTTTAATAATTCCTGCGGTTTATATTACAAAAAGGGGCACTAGGGCAATAACTATAGTTACTATTATCGGTATATGCCTTATTATGGTAGCAGGTACAAACCTAGCAATTCTTACAGCTAAGTATAAAAAACTTAGCTACTTACTTCCTATAATGGCGAATGGCGTCACTCCTTCTTTTATTTTATCTATAATAAAAGCGCTGGGATGCTATGGTAGTATAGCTATTTGCATTCCATTTTTATCTAAAGTAGTTAATAAATCAAAAATTACAAATCATTGCATAATCGCAATACTAATTGTAATACAAATGGAGATTTTTTCAGCGATTGGTATTATAAGTACCTTCGGCGTAGTTAGAGCCTTGAAGATTAACTATCCAAAACTTATACAAACTCAGTTAGTTAGTTATTTCCAGTTTTTAGAATTTGGCGAGTTTTTTGTAATGCTTCAACTAGTAGGTGGATGGTTTATAAAATTTGTATTAGCACTAACTGCGACACTAATTCTATTAAAAAGTCTTTCTTTCTATAATAAATACACGATATACATTATTACTTTATTTGTATTCATAATTTCCTATTTCATTTCTGCCAAAGTATTATTATTATATAAATTTTTAAATATTTACGTCTATTTCTCTGTAGTGTCCTTCATGATAATACCAACAATAATCTTCAGTATATTTTATATTAAAACTAGAAAAAAGACTCGAAATAGCCAGGTCAATAAAATATAAAATGAGAGCTCTCAAGCTCTCATTTTATACATCATATAGTATTTACTTAACATTTCAAAATAAGAGCTTAAAAATTAATTTTTCTTTTTAAAGCTGTAATTAGCGGTAGTGCTAAAACTATCCCTCCTACTACTTGAAGGATGTTAGTAGGTATGTCCTTTAAAGAAATAATTAATGCTTGTTTAATTGCAAATTCTTTAGATATAAACGTTAGTATAATCGCTCCGCCTAAATAATATGCAACAATCATCCAAACACCTGCTACAACAAAGGCAAATATATTATTTGAAGCATTATCTCCATTGTAACCTTTTCTATAGGCAATGGTTCCAGCAATATAGCCCATTACACCTTTAATAACTAAAGTAAAAGGTGCCCACATGGTGTATCCACTTAATAAATCAAATAAACACATACCAACAGCAGAAGATATGGCTGATTTTTTTCTTCCAAATAGTATCGCAGATAGAAAAATCATACTATCTCCTAGATGAAGTACGCCCATAAAAGTGGGTATATGTATAACTGAAGTAGCTATAAACGTAATAGCCGCCATTAAACTTATTTGCACTATGTCAATAGTTTTAATTGATGTTATTCTACTTTCCATATTTTTCCCCCTGCAATTTAATTTTTAATATGTCCTACAACGTTGCTCTAATACTATTATATACGATATTAATTATTTTTCAAATGTATGCATACACTTTTTTTATAAAATAATTCCATATATATTTTGCATATACATCGTGAAAGTAATACATACTATATATAGCATTTACTACTTTAGTTATTAATCATATAATCCACTTTAGTAGTGTGATCTACATTTGTATATTAGTCTGCGTTAGTATGTAAATCTACTAATTTAGATTACGATACCTTAGTAGATTTTTAAATTTCTATTAAATTGATATTTTAATAAATGGAGGTAGCAATATGCCTTTTTTACGTTGGCTAGTCGGGTTCATAGTGTTATTCGGTTTAATAGTCGTACTCCTGAGCATAGGTGGAAGTTTAATTAATATTCTACTATTATTTGCTGCAATTGTATTTGTAGCTGATGTTCGCTCTAGCAAAAGAAGAAATATGTAAAAAACATACTAAAAACGTAGAAAAATCTCTTGAAATTATTTCAAGAGATTTTTCTACGTTTTTATGTTAGGTACATTCAAAAATAACAAGTCAGTATGCTAATCGCTATTTTTACTTACGTCTGATAAAATCAGCCCTTTATTATGTTCTAGTGCCCAACTAATACCCCACTCATTTTGGAATAGTAATAGGTCTCTGTCCTTAAGATCCTTGACTATTCTAGCATCACTCGTCAAGTTAAGTTTTTCTTTATCTATGTTACTATTCTCAATCCATCTTATATATTTAAATGCTAATCTGTCAATTTTAATATCCACATTATATTCATTTTGAAGTCTGAATTCTAATACTTCAAACTGAAGTACTCCTACAACTCCAACTACAATTTGTTCAATCCCTATGTGAAGTTCCTTAAATACTTGAATTGCACCTTCTTGAGCTATTTGAGTTACTCCCTTTATAAATTGCTTTCTCTTCATAGTATCAACAGTTCTCACCCTTGCAAAATGTTCTGGTGCAAAAGTTGGTATCCCTTCAAACTGGAATTTGTTAGAAGATGAGCATATAGTATCTCCTATGCTAAAGATACCTGGATCAAAAACTCCAATAATATCTCCTGCATATGCAGTCTCCACTATCTCTCTCTCTTGAGCTAAAAATTGTTGGGGTTGCGCCAATTTTATTTTATTACCACCCTGCACATGATAAACATCCATTCCTTTTTCAAACTCTCCAGAACAAATTCTCATAAAAGCAATTCTATCCCTGTGAGCTTTATTCATATTAGCTTGAATCTTAAATACAAAAGCAGAAAAATCTTTACTAAAAGCATCGATTTTTCCTATGCTTGAATTTCTTGGTAATGGTGCAGACGTTAATCTTAAAAAGTTATCTAAAAATGGTTCAACTCCAAAATTAGTTGAAGCGCTTCCAAAAAATACTGGAGTAAGCTCTCCATTTGCTACTTTTGCTAAATCAAAATCATCTCCTGCCACATCTAAAAGCTCCATATCTTCCATAAGCTTTTCATATAGTCCTTCGCCAATAAGTTCAATTGCCTTTTCATCATTAACGCTAATTTTTGTCTCTTTAGCTTCTATTTGACCATGCTTTCCATCATCAAAAACAATGATTTCCTTTGTACGCCTATCGTAAACGCCTTTAAAATCTACCCCACAACCTATAGGCCAATTCATTGGATAAGATTTAATTCCAAATTCATTTTCGATCTCATCCATAAGTTCAAATATATCTCTGGTTTCTCTATCCATCTTGTTAATGAAAGTAAAAATAGGTATTTCCCTAATACTACATACATGGAATAGTTTTCTTGTTTGTGCCTCAACCCCTTTTGCACCATCAATAATCATTACTGCACTATCTGCTGCCATAAGGGTTCTATAAGTATCTTCACTAAAGTCTTGGTGACCTGGTGTGTCAAGTATATTTATACAAAAATCATTATAACTAAATTGCATAACTGAAGACGTAACAGATATACCTCTTTGTTTTTCTATTTCCATCCAGTCAGAAACTGCATGTTTAGAAGCTTTTCTAGCTTTGACTGAACCTGCGAGCCTTATTGCGCCCCCATATAATAATAACTTTTCTGTAAGCGTTGTTTTACCAGCATCCGGATGGGAAATTATAGCAAATGTTCTTCTCTTTTGAATCTCTTTTATGTAATCTACCAAGGTTATCTTTCTCCTTTTTTAAGTATTTTAATATGTACTATAAATATATATTCCTACAATCACTCTCTTTACTTCTAGTGATTCTAAAATTTCACGTATCATTTCTTCATACCTATCAATTTTAGCTTTTATGAGCATTTCTGTCAACTAAGCTTGTACTGTAAACCGTATAATAGTATCTGTAAGTA
>NZ_JAENWL010000386.1 GCF_016650095.1 Clostridium sp.
GAATTCCATAAGGTTAGACAGCAATATGTCTCTATAGAAGAATGCAGGTTTCGTGATAATCTTAACGTTTTTATCTCACATTATACTAAGGTTCTTATTGCGTCAGAAAAATCCTCAGTTGATTTAAATGAGTCATTTCAAAAGAATCATAACGGTATAACCTGGTCTGAAAAAACATTTAATTCAATTAGAAGTAAGAGTCTTATTTATTTTTATGGTGATTTTAAACGTCTATCCTGTGAGTTAGATATGTTTATGCCTTTTAAAAAAGATAAGGTTTATTGTAGGTTTTCTAATAATTGTTTAAATAAAGAACTGTTGGAGGATGATTATAAAATTGAGGTTAAATTGGTCAAAGAGAATGTTGATTTTAAGAAATTTTCTGAAAGAAGTAGTAAAAATCAAGTTTTAATCAGTAACACAAGATTTGAAAAAAAGGAAATACCCATGGTTTATGAAGGTAATGCAGTTTTTGCATATTCACAAAATCAAGACAAACAAAAGGAAATCAAGTTGCTTGCTAGTAGCTATGAAATAATTAAAGTTGTGATCATACCTTATTTGATCTGGCTATATGATCAAAATCAATTTGAATATATAACAAATCTTAATTATATGAGTATATTATGTACAAAACTTTTAAATAATTTTCTTCAAATAAAGCTTCCAGAAGAAAACAATCGTAGTCGAGTATTCAATGACTTAATTTCTACAAATGCAAAGTTCATTAAGTTTAATGGAAAATGGGTTTTACTCGAGGAAAGAGTAGTGATGCCTGTAGATTTGTTTGAATAAAAAAAAGTAATTGAAAATTTATGGAATCCTTTATGAGATTTCAGAAGAATTTGTTTAATTGTTATATTGCTATTAATTTAAGGCATGCTAGTGTAAATAACGCTAGCATGCCTTGTTTTATTGTTACTTTCAATGTTGTTAGCAATTATTTGTTTAAAGAAAGTCATACAGAGACTATTTAAGCTCTAATTGAATCTTATTCAACATATAAGATAAATCATTATATAAAAGGCTTAGTGGTGCTCATATAGTTATAGGCAGTGCTGAACTGAGCGAATAATCAGTATCAAAATTTTTATGACTGAACCACTTTACTGACTGGATATTTATCTTGGTGGAAATTATTTTAATTATTTTTGAAAATAATTAATTCAAATAGGTATACTACTTATTGTAGATCTAAAAAAAAATAAATAGTAAATAATTATTTGATATTAATAAAATATGCTTCTAAATTTTATAAAATATAAGGAGAAATTTAAAATAAATGCAAGTTGAAAAGAATAATACACCTGTAATTTCTAGCAGTGAATTTAGATTACAAGGTGCTAGATTAATGACAGTTGATCAAGTTGCTGTCTACACAGGTTTAAAAGAAAGAACTATCAGAGATTATGTATATAAAGGAAAAGTACCTTTTATTAAAATTAACAAAATGGTTCGTTTTGATCGAATTAAAATTGATGAATGGATTGATAATTTTTATTGTAGTAGCCCATAAACAATGAATTTCAATTAATGAAAAGCATAAGGCAAATAAAAATAAATAATTAATGTTACCAGGAAAAATTATTTTTTAGTCAAACTAAATATATATATTAAGCAGTATTCAAGATACTACCAGAAGGAGAATCCAATGAAGTAATCTATGATTTAGCTTTTTGTGTAAATAATCGGATAATGAGACCATTACTTTTTTTTAAATAGAATTGTTACTCATTTCATAATAAAAAAGTGGCTATTATTACCACAAAAATCATAAGGAGAAATTTATGAATAATAATGAAGAAAAACTAAAAAGTATAATTAGTACTTGTTATAGGGAGAATGGAACAATCTTAGAAGGTGTACAAGAATACTCAATCTATGATGGATTTAAAGAATGGTTTGGAGATTATGTTAATCATCAACTAGTAGAATTAAAGCTTTTGAAAAAAAGACAATACTTTTTTATATTATCAATTTTTTCAGAACCTGGAAATGTTTTCAGTGATTATAATCTATTGTTTTCTATTGAAAATTTGAATAATTGCATAAAAATTTCAAAACATCCTACTTTTGAAGAAATAGAATCTATGTTTATGTATGCTTTAAGTGAACAAATGGTAGCCGATACAAGCTTAGGAAATGCTTATCTTTTAAATCCTCTTCTACAGCGCTATATAAGAACTCATAATCCTTTAAGAGCTTGGAGAAATGTAAATATTAGAAAATATGAATTAGAATATAAAATAGATGAATTCTGGGAAAAATTATATGATGAAGTTGTATTGAAAGATATATAAAATACAACTATAGATGAAAGGTTCTCAAAAATGAGAAGTCATTTATAAAAACATTAAAATTTAATTTAAGATGAGAGATCCTCAAAAATGAGGAATCATCTTTATTATATAAGGTAGAGCTTTACTTTTCAAAATAGTAAATGTTGCTAAGTCCAGAAGTTGGACCTTGTATTAAATGCCAACCTTGACCAGCTATAAAATTAATTACTCCTCCAATTAAGAAAAAATAACCTTTGGAATTCATTGCTCCATATTCACTATAGTAAGGGTCTAAAACAGTATCTAGCCAGTCACCATCTAAATTTAGTATAATCATTCCTCCTTTATCGAAAGCACTTTGAATTTGTACTGAATCTGAGTATTTCTGTTCATCTGATTCTTCAGTTTCAATTTTCACGATTAATACTTTTGATTGTAACATTAATACTTTTGTTTGAAATTGAATAAAACATAAATAACCAATTCCTATAGCTACAATTAATAATAGAACTTTTAAAAATCCTAATTTAATTGTTTTTGTTTTATAAGGTAAATTGTTATTGTCTGTTTCCATATATAATCTCCTTGGGATTTGGAATAAGTAAAATAATTTCTATGAAAAGAATAATGATTATTTAATTTTTTTTTGCTAATATAAAACTTGTTATTATATAATTAATAAATCATTATATTGATAATATAACAAAATATTATAGATGTCCAACAAAAAGATTGTTTTCTAACATTATATACTAGCATATTAGTTGACTAAACTAAAAATAAACTAACTTTTAGCGCTCCCTTATGTAACGTTACATAATATAATATATGTAACGTTAAGCGTTAAAGGGGTTTCAAATATGGAACATTTACCAGAGGTAGTAGAGAATGAGTTTGATTACAATTTGTTGTTAATTCAAGACAATTCTTACAATGAAGATGCAAAGCACTTTGTATTATTCTTAAAAGACAACAATCTAACAATTACATTAGAAAGTTTACAAGAGTATTCAACTTATCTAAACCAGGAACACAATGGGTTAAGATATGCAGCTAATACCTATAATAAAAGAATCCAAGGTGCTAAAGAAAGAATTAAGTACATATTCTATAACTCTAAATTTGCAAGTGATAAAGTAGCTTGTTATCATTTTGTAGAAGCTCTCAAAACTGTTAAACTAAAAAAGATAAATTC
>NZ_JAENWL010000430.1 GCF_016650095.1 Clostridium sp.
GAGTACCTTTATATTATAGACTATAAAAGGCATTATACACAACTAATAATTAATTGGAAAAATTTAATTAGGGGCATAAAAATAAATAACAAGTTAAAGATACAAAATAGACTCGTATACTGAGTTGTTATTTATTTGAATGTCGCCTTTATAGATGTTAAACCATAGTTGACAAGAAAGTCTGAATAATCGATAATGGTATGTGAAAGCTATACACGATGAACGATGAATAAAAAAATGGAATAATAACAAAGTGTTTAGACTAAGTATATTGTAGAGTATTATTGTGGGAGGAAGATTCATGGATTTATACCCATTATTTACAATTGCTTTAGCACTATCTTTAGATGCTTTTGGAGTAGCTATATGTATAGGCTTAAACAATCAGGCTAGAATTAGAAATAAGGTAGGTTTTATATTTTCATTTGGGTTTTTCCAATTTTTATTTTCATATATAGGAGCTTATGGTGGATTCCTTTTCAATACATATGTAGCCTCAATGCCAACAATAATCGGTGGTATGATTATATCTCTGGTTGGAGTGGTTATGATTAAGGAAGGTATTGAGAATAAAGGGAAGTGTCCACTACTTAAACCTAAGATGTATTTTATTTTAGGTGCATCAGTAAGTATAGATGCAATGGTGGTAGGTTTTACGGTATTAGATGATATAACAAATGTTATATTATTAAAAAATACATTATTTATTGGCGGAATAACCTTAGTAATGGTAACAATTGCTTTTATAATTTCTAAATATTTAAAAAGAATAGAAGTTATAGGGAGATATGCAGACTATATTGGGGGAATAATTTTAATGATTTTCGGGCTAAAGATGATGCTTTTTTAAACACATCTTAGCTTCAAGGATGAGAAGTACCTTAGAAAAGGATGATTTAAAAGGAAGGATGATAAACATGTTAGAAAAATTAAAGGATTTAAATTCATTTGAGGCATTTAAATATTTTAAAGAGATGAACGAGATTCCAAGAGGTTCTGGAAATGAGAAAGCAATAAGTGATTGGTTAGTGAGCTTTGCTAAAGAACATAATTTGAAGGTTATCCAAGATAATGCATTAAACGTTATAATCAAAAAGCCTGGTACAAAAGGATATGAGAATGCAAAAGCTATAATACTTCAAGGTCATATGGATATGGTTTGTGAAAAAAACACAGCAACTGTACATGATTTTGAAAAAGATCCTATTGAGTTTATTGTAGAAGGTGACGCGGTAAGGGCTAATGGAACTACGTTAGGTGCTGACAATGGTATTGCAGTAGCATTTGGCCTTGCAGTGCTTGCATCAGAGGATATTCCTCACCCACCAATGGAACTTCTAGTAACTACTGGGGAAGAAACTGGTATGGGTGGAGCACAAGCATTAGATCCTAAAAATTTAGATGGAAGAATATTAATAAATATAGATTCAGAAGAAGAAGGAAAACTATTAGTAAGTTGCGCCGGTGGAGTACGTGAAAAAATAAAGCTGAAAATAGATTGGGTAGAGGCAGATAAAAGCTTTTTAAATTGCGTAATAAGACTAACAGGCTTAAATGGCGGTCACTCTGGAATGGAAATTAACAAGGAAAGGGCAAACGCTAATAAGACAATGGGACGTTTCTTAATGGATTTAAGATCAGTTATAGACTTTAAAATAAATTCTATAAGTGGAGGAGCTAAAAATAACGCAATTCCTCGTGAAGCTGATGCTATTATATTGTTTAGAGAAAATGATAAAGCAATTGTTACGCAGAAAATATCACATTGGAATACAACACTTAAAAATGAGCTAAATAATATTGATCCAGATGTTAATTTAGCAATTGAAATTCTAGGGGATAAAGTAAGTAGAACTTTTTCTGATGACACTGCAACAAAAGCACTTCAAACACTTTTTCTAATTCCAAATGGAGTTAAAAATATGAGTATGGCAATCGAGGGCCTCGTGCAAAGTTCAACAAATATAGGAGTACTTACTACTACTGATGAAAATGTAGTATTTGACTCTGCAATAAGAAGTTCTGTAAGGACTTTAAAAAAGGCAATATGTGATGAAACTATAGTACTTGCAGAAATGGTAGGAGCTACTATTGAATTTGAATCTGATTACCCAGAGTGGCAATATAATCCAAATTCTGAGATAAGGACTGTATTTGAAAAAGTATATAAAGACCTATACGGTAAGATGCCTGAAATAGCAGCTATACATGCAGGTCTTGAGTGTGGATTATTTAGTGCTAAATTTGACGGCAAGATTGATCAAATATCCTTTGGCCCTAATATTTATGATGTACACACACCTAAAGAACACTTAAGTATCTCATCAACAGATAGAATGTGGAGTTACTTATTAGCAGCATTAAAGGCAATGAAATAATTAAAGCCGC
>NZ_JAENWL010000291.1 GCF_016650095.1 Clostridium sp.
ATAACATTACAACAATTTTTAGACAAAAAAAATTAAAACTTACACCTCAGCGTATTGCTGTTTACAAATATTTGCAATCAACAAAAGAACACCCTTCAGCGGAAGTAATTTATAAAGCTCTACAACCAACATATCCAACTATGAGTTTAGCTACAGTGTATAAAGCATTAAAAACTCTAGTAGAAGTTGAATTGCTAATAGAACTTAATGTAGGTGAAGGTAACTTTAGATATGATGGTAATATGTGTCAGCACCCTCATATACAGTGTATAAGTTGTGGTAAAGTTGATGACATAGAAGGCATATGTTTTTCGGATGTAAATGAAGATGTAAAACCTTATACCAGCTACGAAGTTTTAACTAGTAAACTATATTTTTATGGCTTATGTGAAAATTGCAAAGAATAATTTATTAAACATAAAAAGAAGTATGAATTTAAATTCATACTTCTTTTTTATTTATTTGATTGTACCTTACCAGCTTATTTATAAGATTGTTTTAATAATTTCTCCCATTCATTAGAACTATAACCATCATCTAAAATTCTTTTCAAAGCTAAAAGTACATTGTTTTTAATCTTATCAGGTAAGTTATATAATAGCATCATACTATTATCATTAGCTTTGTGCATATGCTCAACCATTATTTTTCCAATACCTGATATTTTATTATTTGCAATTTTATTTCCGCTTATAATTCCCTTTTGCACAATTCTTGCTTGAACATCCTCGCTATATATATATTTAATAAAAGCATCAGCATTATCGCCATTTTTTGCATTTATAGGGACACTTAATAGTGAATTAACTATAATAGGTACATTAGAACCATAACTTGAATTATTATTATAATCTTCTATTATACCTATATTACTTCCATTAAGTTTAGAATTATAATAAGAAACAGATACTAATAATGGAGAATCCCCATTATTAAAACTAAGAATGCTTTGCTCATTACCAGGTTCAAAAGAATTCTTAGTGATTCCACTATTTTTTGTAAGTGAATTAAATTCGTTAAATATTCCCTCTACCTCTTTCAATTTTTTATACGATTCTTCACCACTATCATAGTTTTCCTCAATCTCATGAATATTTATTGTTTTACTAGCTATTAATGAAAATAAAAGCCCATTGGCATCTAAATCCTGCGTTAGTACCACAGGGGTTTTTATTCCCTCACCATTAATTTGCTTTAATACATTTAGCCATTGTTCTAAATTATTAGGGTTAGATATTTTTAGTTTTTCTAGAATTGCTTTATTATATAGTAGTTCCATGGAATATGGGATAACCCCTATGCCATAATATTTATCTCCTACTCTCCCATACGCACCCATAATATCATAAAATCTATCACTTATAGCACCTTTCTCATAAGCGCTTTTCAACTCACTCAAAACTCCCTTTTTACTAAGTTCAATAAGCGTATTCCTATTAGTAAAAATTATATCAATTTCTGTGCCCAGATTAATAGTTTCCATAATGTCACTTTTATCTCCAAGTGCAGCATTTAGTTTTATTTCCACATCTGGGTTATCTTTTTTAAACTCATCAATTAAAAACTTAATTACTTTGGAAGAATACTCATCAGTTGTGTCTAGATATATGTTTAATTTTTTCTGATTTTCACTTTTTTCTTTTCCACCAAATTTGCAGGCTGAAAGGTTAACAATAACAACCAAAACTATAACAATACTACATAGGTTTTTTAAAAATTTATTTGATTTTTTCATAAGTTCACCTCTTTACGTTAAGAAAAATGAATTTTCCTAATATTTATTGAATATAAGTTAATTAAATATATAATTGTCACATATAATTTAATGGGGGGTGGAATATATGAAATTACATGTTGTATTTTTTAAGAAGAAATTTATTTATTATGCTTTTACTGCTATTATTATCTTTATCATAATACTTACATTCTTCTTATTTTCCAGAAAAAATTTAATAAGCACATTTAATATTGTTAATGAACCCAAAATGATACAGGCTGATCTAACAGGGGATGGAACTAAGGATATTCTCTACATAAAAACAGATGCGGATAAATATTATATTCAAATAAATTCAGAAGATAAAAGTTATTATCTAGAGCCTTCTAAAAAAATTAGCACTGTAGGAAATTACTATGCAGATTGGCCAATGCGGCTTACTTTAATGGATATATCTAGAGATAATTCACCTGAAATATTTACTCAAGCATCTTTAGATGATAAAGCATCTGTAGATGCTACAGCATCTACAGGGGATACATCATCTATAAAGAAGAAAACTGTTTCGCATGCATTCCTTTGGAATGGCAAAAAATTTGAAGATATATTTTGTAGCACAAACAATATTTTAGGGTTTATAGATAGTAAAAACAATAAAACGCCTAAAGTTCTATCTGGAAATATTAAAGATGGTAAAATGAATTTTATCAGTTATATTTTCATTCAAAATAAATTAAAATCTTTTGACTATAACTATGCTGAAAATTATATGGGTAAAAACACCATATTAAGTTTTATAAATCTGATGTCCAGTTTTCCCCTAGCGGAATTAAATATATCAAAAGAACTTTTCACCCCTGATTTAAATGGTAATGATATTTCACTATTAAGCGATTTATCAAACAGAAAAGTATATTACAACTTTCAGGATGCCCTTTTCAAAGATTATAAATTGGACAAAAACGGTAATACCAGTGAAATTTTATGGACATTAAATTTTAAAGGAACTAATACCAATAGCACAAATGAACCTAATGCCAACATTTTAAAAGAAACAAAAAATTATACTTTAGAATTAGTTCTTAAACTTACACCTAAGGGTGATAATATTTCTACCTTTATGATTAGTTCTATAGCTATTAAGTAATTTTTTTATCTTAGATATTAAAATAAATAACAAGTCAAAGATGCTATTATATTTTGCAGCAAGGCAAGGAAACAGATTCCGTCGCTAGTTATACTATCGACAGGTTCTGATGACGGAGCATGGTACAAAATAGACTAGTCTGGAACAGACTCGTATACTGCCTTTATCACAGAATATTCCTAATCACAAAAGGGACCGTATTATCGGTCCCAAAGGGGATGGGGGGGGGTCACATAAAATAATTTATTTTATGTTAATGGAGATTTCAACTCCGATTACATTTATAATATTAACCTTTTGGAGTAATTTTATTCATTAAAATATAATTTTAGATATTCTTTTATAAAAAGCATTCTTATTTATATAAGAATAATAATTTAAAACATATGTTATATTAAAATTGGAGGAGAGTATATATGTTCAATAATAAAGAAAGAGATGAAAATAGAATTGAGACTTTAATTGGTGAACAATGTTGCATAATTGGTTCTTTAAATGTAAATGAATTGCTACAAATAGACGGCTCAATTGATGGAGATTTAATTTGTGAAGATGATGTAATACTAGGCGACGCTGGCCACATAAAAGGCAATACAGTCTGCAATAATGCCTTTATACACGGAGTTCTCCATGGAAATATATCTTGTAAAAGCACTTTAACCATAGAATCTTCTGGTAAAGTTAAAGGAGATATTTTGGTAAAGAAATTAATAATTTCTGAAGGTGGAATTCTTGATGGCAAATGTACCATGCTATGTAACGAGCAACCTGATGACAAAAATGACAATTAATTAAGGGACATGATGAAATATAACACATAAATCAAAATTTATGTGTTATATTCAAATAATATTATCATCACAATACTCCTCAAATAAAATTTCAATCATAAAAGTTCTAATATCTTTACTTAGAACTCTCTTCTACAATTCTATTGAGCATTTCGAGTTTTTTCTCATCTACTAGATGAGCTAGTATATATATTAACTGTCCCTTATCCTCATCCTCTAAGTTTTCGAGAACACTATGTGTAGCTTCTTGAGGACTTGTATGTTTAAATTCAACATCATTATTTTCGATGAAATTATTATTTGATATAGAATTCATCATATCACTAAGATTTGAATTACTTAAATCTAAATTATTTAAGTCTATTCCAGATAACATATTTGAAATTTGGCTCAAATCTATACTACCCATCCCTGAAAATAAATTTGATAACTGGTTATCCTGATCCTCTTCATTATAACTTTCTGTATCTTGATTTTCATTTATGCTATTTTTATTTTTTTTCGCCACATTAGATTTCGAATTTGAATTACTTGAATTATTCGAATTGGAATTGCTTGAATTTGCATTATTGTTGCCTAGCATGTTATTCCCTTGACCACTTAAATTGCCCAACAAGTTTCCCAATATATTATTGTCTTGCCCACCTAAACTACTCATCAAATTGCCCAATAAATTATTGTCTTGCCCCCCTAAACCACCCATCAAATTCCCCAATATATTATTATCTTGGCCCCCCAAACCAGAAAGCAAACCTTCAAGCATGTTGTTGCCACCACCATTATTTCCTCCAATAAAGCTAGTTAATAGTCCCATCAAAGGGTTCGCAGAATTTCCATTAAACATTTGTGCTAGCGGATTACTGTTAGCATTGTTATTGCTGTTACCATTACTGTTATTGTTATTACCATTACTGTTGTTATCATTACCGTTGTTGTCATTCTCATTATTTCTATGGCTCTTATGATGTTTTGACACATTTATCACCTCATTTATAAATGGGAGAGCATAAGCTCCCCCTAATTTTTGGAATTAACATCCACAGCCTTTGTTACCAGTATTGCCTACAGCTCCACCTTTACAGCAACAATAACCTATGAATAATAATATTAACAAGAAAGCATTTTTATCTTCAAGTAGACATGTTCTTTGAAGGATTATTAAAGCTATTACTGCACAAATTGGATTTGAGCATAA
>NZ_JAENWL010000285.1 GCF_016650095.1 Clostridium sp.
CCCACCACAGCAACCTTTCCTGCAAGTCTATGTTCCGCTAAAACCTCAATAGCAGCTTGAGCAAGAGTATCGTTTGCAGCTACGATACCATCTATTCTTACACCACTTTCAATAGTTTCTTCGACACACTTTATAGCCTCTTCCTCATTCCAGTTTTCTGACCAAACTTCGTTAACTATCTTTATATTTCCACTTTTAATACCTGAACTTAAAGCTTTCATATAGCCTTTATTAAATTCTATTGCATTATAATCTTGCTTATTTCCATTTATAATAATATAGTTTCCACTGGGAACCTTTTTTACTATAGCATCTCCCATTAATTCTCCAACTCTCTCATTATCAAATGTTACATAAAGATCTACATTTCCTTTTCTTATTATCCTGTCATAAGCAATTACTTTTATCCCTCTTTTCTTTGCCATTCTAACAACCGGTACCAATGCATCACTTTCATTTGCAACTATTACTAAAACATCGACTCCCTCTTCTATTAAATACTTTATTTGATTAATTTGTTCATCGCTAACACTACCAGCATTTTGAACTATTACCTCTGCACCAAGTTCCTTAGCCTTTGCCATAAAAATATCTCTGTCTATTTGCCATCTTTCAATTATAAGCGAATCCATACAAAGCCCAATCTTAACCTTACTAGGATCTTTTATTTCAATTGCTTTTTTATTAATTTTATAAACATAAAGCCCACCAACTAAAATTACAATTAGTAATATGCCCATATTTCTGTACAATTGTTTTTTCCCACCACTCATATTCTAACCTACTCCTTATTACAGCGTTTTATATATTCTGAAGGTGTTAATTTTTCAGTTTTTTTAAAAATATGGCTAAAATAATTTGGATCAGCATAATCAGTCTTAAAACATATTTCTTTTATACTTAGATCTGATCTTTTCATAAGTTCTTTTGCGCTATTAATTCTAACTTTAGTAAGATATTCTATGAAATTTTGGGAGGTCTCTTCTTTAAAAAGTCTACTAAAATATTGCGGGCTCACGCACACCACCTTAGAAACCTCCTCTAAAGTTAACTCTTCACTAAAATTCTCATTGATGAACAACTTTGCATCAACAATAACTCTATTTGTTTTCCTTTTTTGAAGTTCGCGAATATTTTTGGTTATATATACTATTCTTTCCCTACATAAGCTTTCAAGTGCTAAATACCCTTCTATGCTATTCATATCAAACAAGTAACTTTTATTTTCATCCTTAATTCCAAAATCAAAGGATATTCTATCTATAATCATCATTAATTCCATGAGTCTCCATTTACCTTCTTTATATGAATCATTATAATTTTTAAGTACCCAAATATATATTTTATTAAAAGCGCTAAGGGCTGCTTCCCCATCAGTATTCATTATCATTTCAACAAGTCTATTCTCTTGGTCCTTTGGATATTCAGATATATTATTCACTAGCGCCGTAATATCTTTTATATGAACAAACCCTTTATCTTTATAATATCGAAGTGCCCTTAATGCTTCTTCATAAGAACAAGATATGTTATTAACAGTTTTATAGCTACCAATACCAATATTTAACTCAAATTCATTACTAAAGTCTTTTAATTTACTCACTACATAAGAAGCTATTTCATATGCTTTTACTCTACCAGCGTATTCTTCATTAAAATTCGATGAAATAAATGCTACTATCCTATTTATCATTAAAGGTCCAATAACGCAGTTACTTTTATATTTAAAGGCATCCCTAATTACTTTGTAATATTCCTGTTCGCCTTCATGTTTTAATATTTCTTTAAAGTTAGTTAAGTTCCCATTTCCTTTAGACTCCAAAATCATTATATAACCGCCAGCTTCACTCAATCCTAATAGCTCCTTGTATTTTGCTAGCCTACTCCCATAACTTTCACCAAGGAGAATGGAATATATAAATCCATGTTCAATAAAAGGAATTAAGTTCTGATAATTTTCAATATTTTCGAGTTCTGCTCTCTTTTCATCTTTCTCAATAGTTAGCTTTTTTAAAACATTCTCAATTGTGCTAACTAAATTTTTTTTTATAATTGGCTTTAGAATATAATCGTTCACACCGAGCCTTATGGCTTCTTTTGCATACTCAAATTGCTCATAAGCTGAAACAATTATGAAAACAGTATTTAATTTAGTTTTTTTTATTTCATTTATTGCTTCCATCCCATTAATACCAGGCATTCTAATGTCCATTAAGACTATATCAGGATTAAAGCTTAGACACTTTTCTATAGCCTCGCGCCCAGATTTTGCTAAATCGAATTCTATAACTTCTTTAAATTCTTTATTAATAATAAAGGTTACTGCCTCTCTCACAATTTTTTCATCGTCTACAATTAAAAGTTTAAACAAGTATATCCTCCTCCTTTATTAAAGGCAGTTTCAAAATAACCTTAGTCCCTTTGAAAGCTTCGGACCTTATCTCAATGACATCTTCTTGTCCATAAAAAGCCTTAAGTCTTTTTATTACATTTCCCATCCCAATACTAGTAGTATGACCTTTTTCATCTTTATTCGCCGCCCTTTTTAAACCTAAATCACATATTTCATGAATTGTTTTCGAGTCCATTCCTTTTCCATTATCTTCAATTATAACTTGAACCGTATCCTGTACCTTTTTTACTCTTAAACATATTTTACCCCCAACCTCCATATCATTAACTCCATGAACACATGCATTTTCAATTATAGGTTAAATTATTTGTGACGGCATAATAATGTCTAAGGCATCTTCATCTATATAGTATTCATATTTAATTAAATCTCCAAATCTTGTTTGGAGCAAATATATATATGCATATACACTTTCAATTTCTTCTCCGAGGGTCACAGGAGTATCCATCCTTCTTAAATTATATCTAAAAAGATCAGACATTTTTTCAAGAAATACACATGTTTTCTCTGCATCCTCCATCATAGCCAGCTGAACTCCTGCATTGAGAGTATTAAAAAGAAAATGTGGATTTATTTGAGATTGCAATGCTTTAAGTTCCGCATTTTTTAAGAGATTCTTCATTTTTAAATTAGCAAGTTTTTCATCCTTAAGGTTTGATTCAGTTTCAGCTTGATATTTAAGTTCCCCAATATGATTACTAATGTGTCCCTTCATTTTATTAAAAGCATCTGCCATAACTTTAAGCTCATCATTAGTATCGACTTTCACATTTTCCGTGTCAAAATTATTCTTAGCCATTTCGTTTGCTGATGTTGCAAGGCTTACAATTGGAACAGAAGTCTTATTGGCAAACCAGAAGGTAAGAACTACATTTAATAAAAATGTACTCGCTATAATAACTATATTAAACATTTGAAGAAATCTTAATTTTTCTGTTATAGAAAAATACTTTTCAGCATTTTCATGAAATTGATTTAAATTTAACTGCTTGATATAGGTATTTATATATCCTACAATTTCCTTACTCTCACTATACCTTAAATTACATTCTTCTACGTCTCTTCCCCTTTTTGATCTAATAGCTGCATCACCCTCAGCTAAATACTTGTCGATCATATTCCCAATATCCTTTAACATTAACTTTCCATTTTCATAGGAAATGTCTCTACTAATTTTATTGGAACTAATTCTTAAGCTATCACTAATTTTTGTATAGTCCCGCAAACTATCAGAGCTTTTAGTTGTTAAATAACTTAATAACTCTTCATCTATATTTTGTATATCTACAGACAGATCAGTTAAATACGTATCATTAATAAACATATAGTCAAATTTTTCTAGAATATGCTTAGCATTATATAATGTATAAAGACTTGTAGAAATCATTATTAGAATTAATAGTAATGAATAAAGTAATAGCTTCCCCCTAATAGTATTGAACCCTAACACCTTTTTTAAATAACTTGTCACTTTTTTTCTACCTCTTTCAATTCTTTATTTCAAATACTGATTCAAATTGGACTTAGTTATTATAATGGAATCACTATGTGTGTAGGCAGATACTCTTCCATTATCCTTTAAATCTACTAAGGTTCTAATACTATCACCACCAATTTTATATGCACCAGGAACTATTGTTCCATAAATCACACCCTTTTGTATATAACTTAAAATTTCTGGGGTGCTGTCATAGCCTATTATCGTTATGTCTCCTACACGATTAAAATCTACAACTAGCTGCGCTGCTCCTATAGCATCTTTAGAGCTTGTACAAACTATTGCATTTACAGAAGGATGACTATTTATTATTTCTTGTGTCACGTTGTTTGCCCCAAGTATTCCATTATCAGATATTTCAACTGTTTCTACTTTAATATCCTTATAGTTTTTTATTCCGTCATTAAACCCATCTAACTTAAGGTTTCCGTTACCTTCCGAACTTTCTAATATAATTGCTACCTTTGCTTTCCCTTTTAATGCCTCTGCTACTAACTTACCCGCTTTTGAACCAATTTCAAACCCATTTGTTCCAACATATGCTGATCCTTTACTACTAGATAAATCTGCATCTAAGGTTATAACGGGTATACTATATTCTTCAGCTTTATCTATTAACTTTTGAAACTCCTCGGTGTTGTAAGCATGCGTTATTATTCCATCTACTTTCGAATCTATTGCTATGTTTATATACTTAATTGTATCTTTGTAATCGTCTACACCATTGCTATAATTCGTCTCAATAGCTATGTCCAATGAGCTAGCCATATCTATCAAGCCCTTTTCCAGATCTTTAACATAAGGCTCATCTGAATTATGTAATATTATAAAAAAATGGTACTTGGGTGTCTTTTGAGAGTTAAACAAACTGACTTTTACATCAATAAGCATTTTATCAACTTGCCTTGAATAGGTTATTGATAATGTTATACAGACTGCTATTGTAGTGAGCAATAAGCCAATTATAATCTTATATAATTTCTTCATTGTGGACTCCTTAAAACTTTTTTATTATTCAGATTATATCACAATATTTGC
>NZ_JAENWL010000366.1 GCF_016650095.1 Clostridium sp.
CTTGTTTGTTAGGTTAAAACTACTTTTAAGCCCTGGAGTAACATACACTTTTTTATCATTCGTAACAAAAATAGCCTCTACACCTTTAATAGACTCTACCAATTTAAGTCCTTTTTCAAGACCCAAGATATAAGTGCTTGTAGATAATGCATCCCCATCAATTGACTTATCTGATATTATGGTTGCACTTATGAGACCCTTCTCTGATGGATACCCAGTTTTCGGGTCAAATATATGATGGTAGCGCTTGCCATCCACAATGAAAAATCTTTCATAGTTGCCTGATGTAACTATTGATTTATCATTAACGCTAACTGTTCCTAGGTATTCTCCACGGGTACTTAATGGATTCTGTATCCCAATATTCCAGCTAGTTCCATCAAGTTTTTTTCCTAGAGCGAAAACATTACCGCCTAAATTTATAATCGCACTGCTAATCTTATTGTCCAATAAAATCTTCTTTATCTCATCAGCCGTATATCCCTTTGCTATAGCGCCCAAATCAATAGCTTGTTCAGTTTTCTTTAACTGTACTGTAGAATTTTTCTCATCTAAAATAATATCGTTATAGTTAACTAATTTTAATTTTTCATCAATTTCCTTTTTTGTAGGAACTCTCTCCTTATCTGTACCTATGCCCCACAGCTTTACAATTGGTTCTATTGTAGCATCAAGGGCGCCTTCTGTTAGTTTACTGTATTGAACCGATTTTGCTATCACTGAATATGTATCTGAGCTTAGTTTTTCTCCTGAAACCCCAGCTTTATCATTTAATTTGCTAATTTCAGAAGTCTTAATATTAACAGACATTTTGTTTTCTATTTCGCTAATCCTTTTTAACGCTTTTTCTGATGCCTCTTCTGCGTTCACACCATAAACCTTTAATTGAATAACTGTCCCCATCAAGAAGGTCTCTTTTACAACAGGTTCTGTAGGCACCTCCTTACTTTTGCAAGATACTAAAAATATTGAAAATGACAATAATAAAAGTATATACCATGTTTTACGTGAATTTTTTATGTAACCTCACCACCCCTAGCTTGTTTTTATGTACGCTATTTATTATACCATATATATAATATAAATAAATATCTTCCTACTACATCATTGCATATTATTTAACTTAAACTAAAAGCCACTGAGACGTAGTTTCAGTGGCTTTTAGTAATTATGAAATTAATATAATTTTATGTGAAAAGTTCTTTATTTTTACGTAATTTTACAAACACTATTACAGATAAACTAATCATTAGAATACTTAATAAGAAAAATACTGTAGTAAATGCCCCAGCTGAAATAGCTGATATATTATATTCTGCACTCATTTTAGCAATCTGGTTAGTTCTATCAGTAAAAACGCCTATAGAATATCTTATCCATAGCACTGAAATTGCAAACGCTAATGGTACTATTGCCAGTGCTATTAAATATCCGCTCTTCCTTCCTCTTTTTACCCCTATAAGTCCCATAATTATTGGGAGGATAAATAGTAAGGGCATTATAGGCCCAGTAAATTGGGCAGACAACATTAAAAACAGTGCACATAAAAGCGTAACATATAAAGTAATTCTTCTTACAATGGCAACTTCATCAATATTCATAGATCCTCACTCTTTTCCTATTTACTCTTTAATACTGCTCTTAAACAAACCGTTGCTGAAATAACTATTGCACCCCACATTATAAGCATAAAAGCCAACGCTTGACCACCCATATTTATACCTCCTTATATTTTTTGGAGTAGGAAACAACTATTAATTGTTTCCCCTACTATTTCAAATCATTATTTTCTTATTAGAATCTTGTCTTGCTTAACCTCTTCACCATAAACCGCTTTTATACTCTTATACGTTCCAATAAATCCTAAAATGAATACTGTCAATAAAACTATTCTTGCACCATTAACCCAAGGAATTAATATTGGTGTTTTTTCTACAAAACTAGGTATAAATTTAAAATATCCATCTTTAATATATGATACAGTTGATCCTATTAAAATAACTATTATTACAACAGGTGTTACCCATCTAATCATAACAGTATATATCCATTTTGGTGCTTGCCAATAAGATCCATGATTAATTTCGTCTAGTGGGTTATCTTTCATTAACCATCCAGCTACAATTATCTCTATAAGTCCCATTACAACCAATAAATAAGTACCAACCCAGTTATCAAGCTCTGTTAAATAAACAAGCTCAGCAGTTTTCGTAAGTATTGGCTCTAGTGCAACTGGTAATCCAACTATTATATATCCTATGAAAACCATTAGGGATGCCTTCTTCTTAGCCATGCCCATGCCTTCTTCTAGGATTGTTACTAAGTAATTATACATTGCAATAGCTGAAGTAAATCCAGCAAAGAATAATAACATAAACCATAGTGTTCCAAGTAACATACCACCATCCATACTTCTAAAAATATTAGGTAAAGATATGAAAGATAGTCCTACTCCAGCGCTTAGACCCTCTACACCCATGAAAGCATAAGTAATTGGTATTGCAATACTTCCACCTAATATTACTTCTGCAAATTCATTTAAAGATATTGTTGTCATGGCTGAAGTTACAATATCATCATCTTTCTTTAAATAAGAAGCATAATTTTGGATTATTCCCATACCGAGTGATAATGTAAAGAATATTTGACCCGCTGCTGCAAGTGCTGCTTGAAAATTTAATTCTTCCCATCTTGGAGCCCAAAGATAATCTAACCCCTTTATAGCAGACCAATCTGGCTTAACTGGTGACCCTATAGTTAACGATTTATAAATTAATATAAATCCAAATACATAGAGTACAGGCATCATTATTTTTGCCCAAGATTCTATGCCCTTTTGAATTCCCTTTGTAACTGCAAATGCTAAACATGATAAACTAATTAACCAGAAAGTAAATACATAGGCAGGATTTTGTACATAATTTACAAAAAACTCTCCTGTGCTATGAGTCATATCTGTGTATCCACCAGTAGCAGATAAAACAGCATATCCCAGAGTCCATCCAATTATATGATTATAATATGAATTTACTAGTAGTGTAACTCCAATAACTAACATTCCACCTATAGATCCTAAAATTATTGCTCTTTTAGGTCTAATCCTGTCCCTTGCCTGAATATAAATCATAAAGCCTACAGTACCATGTCCATATTTTCCACCAAGTCTACCCATCATCCATTCTACCATCATTAATGGTACTCCAATTATAAAAAGAGCCAATACATATGGAATCATGAAAGCTCCGCCACCATTTTTTGCAGCTTGATATGGAAATCTCCAAAAATTACCAAGCCCTATTGAATTTCCTGCCATTGCTAATATAAGTCCGATTTTGGATCCCCAGTTTTCTCGTTTTTCACTCATTATTAAGCCTCCCCCAGTGTTTTTATTAATAATATATTAATTATTTATAAATTATTAACATGTTATCAAATTTTTCTGAAAATTGCAAGCATCGTTAAATATTATTCATTTACTTTTTAGCCTTATAAGCTCAAATTATCTTAATAAATATATATCTTCAAAAATTTAAAATACTATATCCTTATAAATCCTTTATATACAGGCATTTATTTAAGCATTTTCTATAAAAAAATAATAATAAATTATTGAACAAATGGAATAATGTTCTCAAGAACAACTTCTAAAAGCTTGCAATAATGATTTTATTGTTATTTTTTTAACACTTAAACCATATTGTAACTATATGTTAAGTTAAAGCCGATACATGCACATCTAACGGTTAAAATGAAC
>NZ_JAENWL010000244.1 GCF_016650095.1 Clostridium sp.
AATTTAAGGTATCTTTTAGAAGTTCCATTTGTTTATTCCCCCCTGTTCATCTAAGTTTATCACATATGCTCTGAATCTGTCTAAGCACTATTCCATAATATTTCAAAGTAAAGGTTTTTTCAAGAAAAATCGGCAATTAAAGAGAATATTTATTAGTTGTTACCTGTCCCTGCCTAATCAAGACAATGTCAATTATTTTCTACCTGTCCCTGCCTAATCAAGACAATGCCAATTAGTTGCTACCTGTCCCCGCTTAATCAAAACAATATCAATTAGTTTCTACCTGTCCCCGCCTAATCAAAACAATGTCAATTAGTTGTTAACCGTCCCCGCCTTAATCTCACTCGCTAAAAAAAACAGAGACACAAAGTGTCCCTGTTTTCAATGTTAATAGATTTCATTGTCATCTATGATTGGCAAACTATCCAAGTTATTGGTTTTATCACCATCAGGTAGGCTTTTCAAGAATTCTTCGCCTCTTTTTGAGGTTGAAACAGAAACTCCACTTACATTCCCTTGCTTAGCAAGCAAGACACCTTGTTCTTTTGAAACTATTTCTCCATTTTCAAATTCATAGGCTGTGATTTCTCCTTGATTATCCTTCACTACTCTACTAATCATATGAGCTGAGCTTTTTTTATCCATATCCATGATAACACTACCTTTCTTATTAAATTAAATACATGAAAACATGTATTTTTATTTGTAGATACTCAACCAATATTAACTATGCTATTAAATTAATAACTTAATAATAATTAAGTATCGACATATACAGTTTTACCAGATATATAATTATTTATAAGAGGTATTTATATAGTTTTTTGTCAATAATATCAAGAGAGTTGTTGCAAATTATTCGCATTTCGGTGTATACTGTTTGTTGGTACAATTTTTAGTGTATATTACCTTAACTAATTTCGTATAGTTATATATAAAGGAAAACAGGAGGAACGAAATGATCTGCATAAAAAAAATATATTTTACATATACAAATTTAAAATCCTACATAATAGATAACGTTAATCTTAAAATCGAAAAAGGCAGCTATGTTTCAATACTAGGTGAAAATGGCAGTGCCAAGAGTACTTTAATTAAATTAATATTAAATTTATTAAAACCTAATAGTGGTTCTATTGTTATTTTCACTTCAAAAATAGCATATGTAGCACAAAAGGTTGAAAATTTCAATTCACAATTTCCTATAACAGTTTACGAGATGTTAAATTGCCATAGGAAAGTGTTAAAGCTTAAAGATAAAAATTTAATTTTAAAAAGTTTGCAGGCTGTTGGTATGGAAAGTTATACTCATACTCTTATTGGGAATCTCTCTGGAGGGCAGCAACAAAAAATTTTTATTGCCAGAAGTTTAATTGGTGAGCCTGAGCTATTGATTTTAGATGAGCCTTCTACTGGTATAGACATTCAAAGTATGGAAGATATATATGGAATTATTAAAGGATTAAATAAAAACCTAGGTATTACAGTTGTTTCTGTTGAACATAATTTAAAAGCTGCACTAGAAAATTCAACTGATATTTTTGAAATGAGTAATGGAAATGGAATACTTTATACCATTGATAATTATAAAAATAAGTTAAAAGAAGAAAGGGGGTAACATCACTTTATGTTCCAATATGGTTTTATGCAAAATGCCTTAATAGCTTCACTTTTAATTTCTATTTTATTTCCAATTGTTGGAGTTTTTCTAGTACTCAAAAGATATTCTATGATGGGAGATACATTGGCACACGCTTCGTTTGCCGGAGTAGCCATTGGTTTAATTCTTGGCTATAACCCTATACTTTGTGCTTTTATCTTTACAGCTATATGCGGTTTATCCATTGAATTTTTAAGGGATTATTATAAAAAATATGCAGAATTAATTTTAGCAATTATACTTACATTTAGTGTTGGTATTGGGATAACTTTGATAAGTACAGGCAAAGCAGGTGCCAATGTTAATTCTTTTCTATTTGGAAGTATTCTAACCGTTACCAAAAGTGATTTATACATAATGCTTGTACTTAGTATTATTTCTATAATAACTTTAATTTCTTTATATAATGAATTATTATATATTACTTTTGATGAAGAAGGTGCTAAGGTTTCAGGGGTAAAGGTTAAGATAATCAACTATGTTTTTGCTCTACTAGTAGGGGCTACTATTTCAGTATCCCTAAGAATACTCGGAATACTTGTTATGTCCTCTATGATAGCTTTACCTGTAGCCACGGCACTTCAGCTAAATAAAGGCTTTAAGCATACTCTAATATTCTCCATACTATTCGGCTTTATTGATATAATTTTTGGACTTGTTATATCCTATTACATAAACTGTGCTCCAGGAGGAACTATTGCTCTAACTTCTGTCCTTGTCTTAGTGCTTGTAATCATCGGTAAAAAAGCATTATCTAGAGCTTAGCAGCTTTTCAAAAGGAAAGTTATTAAAAATAAAAGATATAGTGGACATTTCATATGTCTCCTATATCTTTTACTCTTTTATAATAAGCTACAAATCTTCACATTCTAATTCTAATAACATTTCTTCGTTATATTTATTTCTTCCCATAAGCCTAAAAATAATATCCACTTTTCTAAACCCTTTATCACTTATCTTATAATTCTTAAAGAGTCTTATAATAACCCCTTTATTTATATTAAGTATATGTACCAACTCATCACTAGTGTAAATCTCGTTTACTAGAATTGCTTCAAGTTTTTTCTGCATATCCAGCTTATATTCTAAATCTAGCCTTCTATTTTTGTGAGGTCCGTTCACTCCTCTATGATGCTCCGTGCAAAGGTATCTAAAGTTAAGTTGAAATTCAATTCCCCCTTGGCTTTTATAAACTATATGATGTTTATCAGCTGGGTTTCCACAGACTTCACACTTTAACAATGGTCTACCTCCTTATAGTACATGAGGCAAAACAACTATTAGTTGTTTTGCCTCATAAGTTTTATTCAAATTTGAAATTCTTTAATTTGTCTCCTAATAGATCTCCTAAAGTTACTCCACCCTGTTCTTCCCCATTATATTGTGAAAGATCACCATAACTTTTATCTAATGCTTCTTTAATACTTAGGCTTATTCTTCTATCTTTTTCATTTATGTCTCCAACCTTAACTTTTACAGCTTCTCCAACTTTTAATACATCAGAAACCTTTGCTATATGTTCCTCTGATATTTCTGATAAATGAACCAATCCTTCTACTCCTGATGGAAGTTGTACAAAAGCACCAAAGTCCATTATTCTTACCACAGTTCCATCTACTATATCATTTGAATGGTATAGTGTTGTTATATTATTCCAAGGGTTTCCTTCTGCGTTTTTAAGTCCTAGAGATATTCTTCCCTTTTCTTTATCAAAATCTATAACAGTAACTTCTACTTCTTCTCCAACTGAGACTATTTCTGATGGATCTTCAACTCTTTTCCATGATAATTGTGAAACGTGAATAAGACCATCAACGCCACCTAAATCAACAAAAGCACCAAATTTAGCTAGTCTAGTTATAACTCCTTTTCTCTTTTCACCCTTTTTAAGTTCATTCCAAACTATTTCTTTTTTAACATCATTTGCTGCTCTTTCTATTACTCTTCTAGATAAAACTAATTTTTTATCAGCTTTATCAAGTTCTATTATTTTAACTTCTAAAGTTCGGCCTTTAAATTCTTGAAGATTTTCTATATAAGAATCTGACATTTGTGATGCAGGTATAAACGCTCTAACTCCTTCAATATAAGTTGTAGCTCCACCTTTTACTATTTCACCAATTGTTATTTCTATAGTTTTATTTTCATCTAAAATTTCCTTGAATTTATCCCATACTTTCACACTATCTGCTCTTTTTTTAGATAAAAGTACATTTCCTTCTCCATCATTAACTTTCATTATGTATACAAAAATCTCATCATCAACCTTAACAACATCCATAGGGTTCATTTCGTTTTCGTTTGATATCTCTTCTTTAGGTATAACTCCATCTGTCATAAATCCTATGTTAACATGCACTTCATTTTCATTTACAGAAATTACTGTTCCACGTACAATGTCTCCACTGTTAATGTTCACAGTAGATGCCTCTGTAGTCTCCATCATGTCTCCCATTGTAACTTCTTCTTTTCTTTCTGTTGCTACGTCGCTACTTACAACCTCTTCGTTATTCTCCACTGTCGCATCTTGAATTGTAATCTCTTCGTTGTTCTCTGTTATCATATAAATACACTCCTCTTATTGCATAATCGTTTTTATAATTATACTAAATTTATTTTTATAGTCTACTTGATAATATTCTATAAATATTCATTGAAATCTTTCTTATTTTAATACTTCACTTGTTTGTACATTTTTTTGTTTCAAAATATCTTCTCTATTGTATCATACTTCTCTTATTTTAAAACATCTTTTCTATTATATCATACTTCTCCTATACATAACGTCATACCATCTAATTTCATTTTATTTATTTTAATCCTTGCCTCGCAAAGTTCTACGCAAGGTTCACAAACAGCGCGAGCCCCAATAGTTTTCTCTACAAAATCACTACCACAAAATTTATGTTGTATTAATTTTATATCTCCTATTGTAAATATTTTTAGCTGACACTTTAAATAATCTACTAATTCCACTATTGCAATCTCATCTCTTTTGACCGTCACTGTTGTTATATATTTTATTGCCCTACTGTCAATGTTATACTCTTTAAGAATCCTTAATACTGTCTGCTTCATTTTATCGACTGGAAAATCTTTTCTACAGCCAATCCCAAGTACGATATTTTTTCTTATTAATTTAAGTGTAGGTACAAAATGGACATCTATTTGCTTATCAATACACTCACTACTGCAAATGTACAGTAATCCACTAATATCCTCTAAATTACTACTATAACCAGTTGGTATTTGAACTATTCCTTTTTCATCAAAAAAACCAACTTTTTTCCCATCTACCAAAAGTGCAGCTATGTCTTTTGCTTTTTTCAAATCTTCAATAATCAGTCCGTTGTCTTTTGCTATCATGTCCGGAGCAGAAATGCCTAAATTATCTGTAGCCGTTGTTATTATAGGTTGCGCTACAAGAAGCCTACTAACCTCTAATGTAAGCTCATTTGCCCCTCCTAAGTGACCACTTAAAAGACTTATAACGTAATTACACGAATTATCTATAACTATTACTGCAGGGTCCACATCCTTGCTTTTTATGTAGGGGGCTATAGCTCTAACTGCAATACCTGTCGAACTTATAAATATTATACCACAATAGCTTTCCATTACCTTTTTACTAACCTGCGCAAAATTAAAATCACTTTGTTTTTTCTTTGAATATAAATCAATATCAAATTTCGAAGCTAGAATTTCTGCAATTCGGTCTCCATTTTCTGTAAATGTAATAACTGCATATTTCATTTTATCACCATTACTATTATATATTAAAACACAATATAATTATACCTTAGATTTTTACGGGAATTTAGTGTAGTGATGAGAATTTAGTTGGGGACAGGTAACAACTATTTATATACAAAGTTAAAATAGTTGTTACCTGTCCCCAACTTTATTTCCCAACTTTATTCCAACTTTATTTTATGGCTTGTACCAACTATTTTCAGAGTTGAGATAGTTGTTAACCGTCCCCACCACTCTCCCCCTCATTCGCTAAAAAACTTGCATGGTATCCCCATGCAAGTTAGACTGTCCCGAGTTATCTCATTTCTCAATTATTGTTATGCGTCTTTAAACCCTA
>NZ_JAENWL010000436.1 GCF_016650095.1 Clostridium sp.
AAATACAACACTGGATAAACAATTATCCAAGAAGGATTTTTAACGGTTTATCTGCTAATATGATGGAACAGAAAACCATTACAGCTTAACATTATATTTTTATTGAAATTTCCGGACATTTTATATTGCAATCTACATATTCACATAATTCCTCGAAAAATGTTGTATCTTTATCAAAAATCAAATAATCGTATCTTATTCCGGAACGAATAAAAACTTTTTTAATATTTGGCAGAACTCTAACTTTTCTTAATAAATCCAAATATTCAGAGTGGTCAATAATAAGATTTTTACAAGGAGTTGGATGCATGCACTGTCTATCTTTGCATACACCTACTTTTTCTTGAAGCTTGCAAGCTCTATGTCTAAAATTTGCTGTAGGACCGCCAATATCATGAATATATCCTTTGAAATTCTTTAAGGTAGTTAAAAGCTTTGCCTCGTCTATTATAGATTTTTGGCTTCTATTTTGAATAACCCTACCTTGGTGAAAGGTTAATGCACAAAATGAACAGCTGCCAAAACAACCTCTATGACTGGTTATTGAAAACTCAACTTCTCTTATTGCAGGGATACCACCTTTAGCTTCATAAATAGGATGATAAGTTCTAGTGTAAGGTAAATCATAAGTTATATCCATTTCATTTTGAGTTAGTGAAGTTTGAGGAGGGTTTTGTACTACGTATCTATCATTATGTTTTTGTACTACTGTTTTTCCTCTTATATCATCTTGCTCTAAAGATTGTAATTTATAACTTTCTGCATATGCATTTTTATCGGTGTTTACAGATTCGAATGATGGTACCTCTATAAAATCTTTAAGTTCACTAATATCTTTTGAAGCATAGACCGTCCCACGAAGAGTAGTCATTTTATCTATGGACATACCATACTTGAAAAGATTAGCCATTTCAACTACAGTTTTTTCTCCCATACCATAAATTAATAAATCCGCTTTAGCATCAATTAATAAACTACGCCTTACCTTATTGTCCCAATAATCATAATGAGCAAATCGCCTAAGACTTGCTTCTATACCACCAATTATAACTGGGACATTTTTAAAAGCTTCGCGAGCTCTATTACAATATACAATTAAAGCTCTATCAGGCCGGTGACCTGATTCACCACCTGGTGAATAAAGATCAGTATGTCTCTTTTTCTTTGCTGCAGTATAGTGATTAACCATAGAATCTATATTGCCAGAATTTATAAGAAATCCATATTTAGGCTTTCCAAGTTTTCTAAAATCATCAACGCTTTCCCAATTAGGCTGGGCTATAATACCTACATTAAAGCCTTCACGTTCTAAGGTTCTTCCAATTATAGCAGTTCCAAAGGACGGATGATCAATGTATGCATCCCCTGTAATTATTATAAAATCTAATTGAGATATATTTCTGTCATTTAAATCATTCATGCTAATAGGTAAAAATTGTTTGTTTACTATCATATAATCCTCCTAGGAGATTAGTTGAAAATTGAAAATTACTTTCAATTTAAAGTTCATTGTACTGTATTAACTTTACTTAATAATATTAACATAACTATTATAAAATATGAACTATTAAAGTTTATAAATATTAAAGAATTATTATATATTGTCGAATTTTAAGAGAAATATAAGCATTTTGAAGTAATAACGAGAAATAATGAAAGATATCTTACTATGTCTATTTAAAAGGGCATAATGGATAAATATAATTGAATCACTCTTTTTTAGTTGCAATTTGAAGTATTTATAATATACTTATATAGAACGAATATTTTTTTATATTTAAATTGAAACATAAAAATCAACTAATATATAAGTGAAAAAAATATAGGTGGTGAAAACAGATGGAAAATGGCCCTCGAATTAGAAGGTCAAAATTAATTTTAAAATTAAATATTATATGCAGAGAATTTCTTATATTAGAGGTTAACATAGCTTAAAAAGTGATTAGAAATCAATGGGTTGTGAATTATACTTTGATGTTTCTCTGCAATATAGGAGGGATATCTATGGAAAGAATTTCTGAGTTTTTTTTAAGTAAAGTACTAAATCAAAACGTGTATGATGAGTTTGAGGATAATATTGGGAAGTTGTTTGATATTTATGTTACTACTGAGCAGGGTTATCCAAGAGTTATAGGATATAAGATTAAAAAAGGAAGAGAAATCTTTAATTATGAATTTAGAAACATTGAAATATGTAAAGAAGATAAAAAAATCACTGTGAGAGTAAGAGGAGTTAAAGAT
>NZ_JAENWL010000093.1 GCF_016650095.1 Clostridium sp.
AACTCAATTCATAAATCTGTTCTGAAAGTAACATGTACTATAGCGGCATGTTTATTAATGGGAATTATAATATATCCTATTTACAGTAAAAATAATGAATTGCATAATGAATCAATAACAATGGATGCTAGGGATAAGGGTATTAAAAGATTAGAAGAGCAACCCAAAATGAATCAGCAAGCATATATGGATAAGTCAATCCTTAAAGAAAAAACGGATATTACTGAAGATGAAAAAAATAAAACTATTAAAAGTGAAATAGTAGAAGAAAATCAAAAGCAAGTTAATAAAACCGAATCTAATACAATCGAATCTAATAAAAACAGTAAAGAACTAAAAACAGAAAAGAAAATTATTGTTTTAAATGATAAGCCTATAATGCCAGCCAAAATGGAAAGTTCAATTAAAAGTGAAAAAAAGGATAAGGATATCGTTTATGAAAATCAAGATATTATTGTTGCCACAACTACGGATATAATTGATGAAGAAAAATTAACAGAGGATAATAATAAAAATAATTCTGCAATATTATGTGATGAAATTGATTTAGCTAAAAGTGGGTTAGCTGAAAATAAAGAAACTAATATGAGGAATTTATCAGTGCAGGAAGTAAGAAATTTTTTGAAAAGTAATATAAAGATACCTACTTACTTACCTAGAGATTTTATTATGGAAAAGGTTTTAGTGGGAGCAGATAGTAATTCATATAAATCATATGAAATTATTTATAGCAATAATTCTCAGTATTTTAAGATAACTGAATATAAAAATGCAAACTACAATGGCGGACTAGTCCCAAATAGTAGTTTGGCATCAAAAACAGCAGAGGAAAACAATATGATTATAAATATAAATAGTGTTTTAGTAAAATATATTTTATGTGAAAGCATTGATAATAAAGATCTACCTTATGCAAATTTTACATGGGTAAACATGGGTAAAACATATACGGCTGAAGGTAACGCACCATGGGCGGAAATTATTAATATTGTAAGCTCTATTATACAGTAGAATATGTTATAAAAAAATGTTGAAAATAAAAATATGTTATGATACTATTTAGGGAGTGTATGAATACAATTAATCATGATATCGAGCTTATATGTAAAAATTTACAGTAGTAACCTAATTTAATAAAAGAAATTGCGTGTTACTGATATAAATCAGGCATGAGCATAAGTCATTATAATACTATAGCCACATTTAGGTGAAGCTATGATTATGACTTTGCTTATGCCTTTTATTTTTTTAAACATGCCACAAAAGAGAGGGAAATATAAATGAAAAAAGCTTTTGGTGTTTTACAAAAGGTAGGAAAATCTTTGATGCTACCAGTAGCACTATTACCAGCTGCAGGATTATTACTTGCATTTGGTAATATGTTTCAAAACCCGGATTTCTTAGTAAGTGCTCCATTTTTTAATGCTAGTTGGTTCCAATTAGTAGCTAAAATTATGGAACAGTCTGGTGGTATTATTTTTGATAACCTTGCATTGCTATTCGCAGTAGGGGTTGCAGTAGGTCTTGCTGATGGTGAAGGAGTTGCAGGACTTGCAGGAATAGTTGGGTTCTTAATAATGAACAAAACTTTAGGCATTGTTGCTGGGGTTACTCATGAATTAACTTTAGGCACAGCACATCCTGAATTTAAAGAAATATTAGGTATCCCAACGCTTCAAACAGGAGTATTTGGTGGTATTATAGTAGGAATTGTTGCATCACATTTATATAAGAAATATTATAATATTGAATTACCTTCGTACCTCGGATTCTTCCAAGGTAAGAGATTTGTACCAATCATTACAGCAGTAGTTGCAATTGGAATTGGTATAGCAATGAGTTTCGTATGGCCTCCAATCCAACATGGCTTAAACGTTTTTTCAAAAGGTATGATCGATGCGAATCCAACATTATCAGCTTTTGTATTTGGAGTAATAGAAAGATCATTAATTCCATTTGGATTACATCACATTTTTTATAACCCATTTTGGTATCAATTCGGTGAGTATATAAATAAAGCCGGTCAAGTAATAAACGGAGACCAACTTATATTCATGGCTCAGTATAAAGATGGTGTACCATTTACAGCAGGAACATTTATGACTGGTAAATTCCCATTTATGATGTTTGGTCTACCAGCGGCAGCACTTGCAATGATTCATGAAGCAAAACCTGAAAAGAAAAAATTTATAGCTGGTATTATGATATCTGCAGCTTTAACCTCTTTTTTAACCGGAATAACAGAACCAATTGAATTCTCATTCTTATTCGTTGCACCAATATTGTTCGGGATTCACTGTGTATTTGCAGGATTATCTTTTATGACAATGCAACTTTTAAATGTTAAAATAGGAATGACGTTCTCAGGAGGACTTATAGATTACATATTATTTGGAGTAATGCCAAATAGGACGGCTTGGTGGTTAGTAATCCCTGTAGGTTTAGTTTTTGCAGTACTTTATTACTTCGGATTCCGTTATGCTATAAGAAAATGGAATCTTAAAACTCCAGGTCGTGAAGACGATGAGGAAGAAAAAGGTAAAGTAATAATTAATCTTCAAGGTCAAGAACATGCAATAGCAGTATTAAATGCATTAGGTGGAAGAGGAAATATAACAGATTTAGATGCTTGCATTACTCGTTTACGTGTAAGAGTTGTGGATGCTGAAAATGTGAATAAAGCGGAACTTAAAAAATTAGGAGCTGCTGGTGTGCTTGAAGTTGGCGACAGTATTCAGGCAATATTCGGAACAAAAGCAGAGAATATAAAAACAGAAATTAAAGAAGTTTTGGATCAGGGTTTAGATAAATAAATTCCATATAAAAAAAGTCCTAATTATTCAATGAAAAATATTTAAGCCCTAATTATTCAACAATGAATAATTAGGGCTTAAATATTTGAATTAGGTAGATTTTGGTTTATGTTTAAAAATATTAAGTTTAATTGTAAAATACTTATCTAAAAATTTATTTACATCTCTTTTCAGGCAAAACTTATAAGCAGAAATAGTAATATAGGACCATATTATAGCGATAGTCCATCCACCAAGAACATCTGTTGGATAGTGAACGCCCAGATAAACCCTACTAAATCCTACAAGCATTAAATATATAAATATTAAGCCACTAAGTAAGTAGGCAACCTTTTTATTCTTTATTTTTTTAACTATAAAGTAAATAAGTACAATACCAATAGCTGTAGAAATAGAAGCATGACCGCTAGGGAAACTATAGCCATGAGCGTCAATTAATCTGAGATCCATGGGTCTATATCTTTTTACTGTGTATTTAAGTATTATGTTAGTAGCACCAGTAGCGCAGATATCAAATACACAGCAAAGAGATTCTAACTTGTTATTCATAAGGTATAATATAATAAAAGCCAATATGCTTATTAAAATCTGAGGTTCAGGGTCTGAGGAGTTTGAAATAACAATTAAAAATTGAATCCATGCAGAATGGATAGAATTTGTTAAATAATAAGGCATCTTAATTTAATCATCCTTTCTATAATACATAAAATATTGATACGAGTATAAGCACCACATTTATTTATACAAAATATACAAAATCCTAATTAAGTGATAAACATCAATAATATTATATCAAAAGCTACAATTAAAAGATACATTTATAAATTTTGTTAGCATAATTGTAAAACATAGTCTATATTTTAAGATTATAGCCTAAATTAAAATGTTTTTCAATATATATTTATTGAAAAACAATAAGAATATATTGAAAAACAAATTATTTAGTAGTATTATTGAAATTGTAGAAAATATTAGTACAGGAGGAACACGGAATGAAGTATTATGGAAGAATGTCTTTAGCTTCATTATTAAAAATATCATTAGATATTATGATTATTACTGGTATAGTTGTATATTTTATTATGTCAAAACAAACCTTTGCGGATAAAGCAATAGATATGTCCTGGGGCAGATTTATTATTACATACACATTATTCACAATAGGAGGAATTTCTGTTATATTAATTTTAATTAACCTTAGAAAAATAGTTGATTCTCTAATAAATTTAACGCCTTTTATTAAATATAATGTGATTTGTTTAAAAAGAATATCACTATTGTGCTTTACGGTGTCAATTTGTTATGCTATAGATTTCGTAATAAATGGGAAATATATAATTTTTAAAATTGCTTATATAGACTCTAGCGGAATACATACTGATATTGAATTTTTAATATTCTTTTTCGTTGGGTGGTTTATTTTAATTTTATCTCAGATATTTAAGCAGGCTGTTGAAGTAAAAGAAGAAAATGAATTTACTATATAAGGGACAAAATAATTGAGAATTATTTTGTACGCAAGCGAACTACAGGGAGGATAATATGGCAATTGTCGTAAATTTAGATGTTGTGATGGCAAAGAGGAAGATATCTTTATCAGAGCTATCAGTCAGAGTTGGAATTACAAATGCGAATTTATCTATATTAAAGACTTCTAAGGCAAAGGCTATTAGATTTAGTACATTAGAAGCTATTTGTAAAGAATTGCACTGCCAACCGGGTGATATTCTTGAATACATAGAAGAGACTTAAATTATAATAAGCTAAATATTTATTGGGAGGCATACCGAGCATACAAGTATATATATTTGTATGCTATAATTTTATGTGAAAGAGTAAGTTAGGAGGAAACAACATGGAGAAAAACATTAGATTCGAAATAATAGCTAAAGATAGATTGGGGATAACTGTAGTCATACTCGAGAAAATTTATGAAGCAGCAATAAACCTCCTTTCTGTAGAAGTGTTTCCTAAAAAGATTTGTGTTAAGATGCAAAATATGGATGATAGCAAGAAGGAAGCATTAAAAAATCAGATTTGTGCAATAGAAGATGTTATTATGGTTAATGAAATTGACTTACTTAATTATGAAGAAAATGAAAGAAAACTTTTAGCTATTCTAGATTCAGTAGATGAAGGAATAATGGTAATAAATAAAAAATTTGAAATAGATATATTTAATAATTATTGCGAGAAAGTATTTCATTGCAGTAAAGAAGAAGTTATAGGAACTGATATTAGAGAATTAATAGGTGGAGATGCTCCAGCTATTAAACTTATAAATAGTGGGCTAAAATATGATAATTTAGAAGTACATGTTAAAACAGAGAGAGGAGAAGTACATTACCTAACTACAGGTAGACCTGTTGTAGATGACAATAATATTAATGTAGGTGCAGTTGCATCTATTAAAGATATGCATAAAGCTATCGAGATTGCAAACGTTATATCTGGAACTACTAAAGGCGCATTTAAGGAGATAGTAGGAAACAGCAATGAGATAGAAAGAGTGAAAAAACTAGTTGAAACTGTAGCTAAGAGTGATTCTACTATACTCTTTAGAGGAGAAAGTGGTACTGGGAAAGAGCTATTTGCAAAAGCAATTCAAAGTTTAAGTAGCAGAAAAAACAGCCCTTTTGTAACTATTAATTGTGCGGCTCTTCCGGATAACTTAATAGAAAGTGAGCTGTTTGGTTATGAAAAGGGGAGTTTTACAGGGGCGATGAACAGTGGAAAAGAAGGCCTTTTTAAAGAGGCGGATGGTGGAACCTTATTCTTAGATGAAATAGGAGAATTATCTATAGTGCTTCAGGCAAAGCTTTTAAGGGTTCTTCAAGAAGGAGTTATTAGAAAGATTGGTAGTACAAAAGAAGAAAATGTAAATGTAAGAATTATTGCGGCTACTAATAGGAATTTAGAAGACATGATTGTGCATGGAAAATTTAGAGAAGATTTATATTATAGATTAAATGTTATCCCAATAATTATCCCCCCCCTTAGAGATAGACTTACGGATATCGTACCATTAGTTAATTTGTTCATTTCTAGATTTAATAAAAAATTAAACAAAGAAATAAAAGGTGCAGAGCTTTCTTTTATAAATAAATTACTCGGATATAATTGGCCAGGGAACATAAGAGAATTACAGAATGTAATTGAGAGGGCAATGAATTTATGTGATGGGAAATTTATATCAACGCAGAATCTTATTGTTGATATAGGGATGGTAAATAATGAAGAAAATAAGATCGATTTGGATGTGAATAAATATTTAAAGCTTAAAGAAGTGGTGGAAATTTGCGAAAGACAGGCTATAGTAAAAGCTCTTTCTAAAAATAAAAGTTTGAGAAAAACAGCAAAGGAATTAGGGGTTTCTCATACTACTATTATAAATAAAATTAAAAAGTATAAAATACGTGAGATTTAAACAACACAAGAAATGTAAAGAAATATTTCCAAATGGAAAGAAAAATTTACAAAATTATTATATAAGTGGTTATAAAAAGTTCCAGTACATTAAATAAAGCTTTGTTGATTGCACTAGAATTTTTTTTATTATTAAAATTTATAAAGAAAACTGTCGTTTAATGCAATAGTGATATAAAAACAAACCTTTTTTATCAAAAGTGGCAGCATAATTGCTAATATATTATATAAAGAAAGAATTATTTTAGGGGGAATTGTAATGGATAGAGAACATTTAAGTAATAGTGGATTTGCGACTAAAGCAATACATGGCGGAAATAAGAAGGATCAATACGGGGCACTAGCTACTCCAATACATCAAACAGCTACCTTTATTTTTGATACAGCTGAGCAAGGTGGAAAGAGATTTGCGGGTGAGGAAGAAGGATACATTTATACAAGACTCGGAAATCCTACAAATTCAGTTTTAGAAGAAAAATTGGCAATGCTTGAAGGTGGAGAAGCTTGTATGTCTATGGGATCAGGTATAGGTGCTATATCTTCAGCTATGTGGACTGCTTTAAAGGCTGGAGACCATATAGTTGCAGCACAAACCATTTATGGGTGTACTCATGCATTTTTAGCACATGGTATTTCTAGATATGGTGTTGAAGTTACTTTTGTTGATGCCTCGAATCCAGAGAATATTAAAAATGCTATGAAAGAAAATACAAGGGTTATTTTCTTAGAAACACCTGCAAATCCAACATTACTTATATCAGATATTGAGGCAATATCAAAGATTGCTCACGCACAAGAAAATTGCATGGTTATGGTGGATAACACATTTAGCAGTCCGTACATACAAAGGCCTCTAGAGCTAGGTGCAGATGTTGTAATACACTCGGGAACTAAATTTATAAATGGACATGGCGACGTGATTTCTGGATTTGCTATTGGATCTAAAGCATTTATTGATCAGGTAAGATTATTTGGTGTTAAGGATATGACAGGATCTTGCTTAAGTCCTTTTGATGCATTTTTGGTTATAAGAGGATTGAAAACACTAGAAATAAGAATGGAGAGGCATTGCAAAAATGCAATGGCTGCAGCTGAATTTTTAGAGACTCATCCAGCAGTAGAAAAAGTATATTTCCCGGGACTTGAAAGTTTCCCTCAATACACACTCGCAAAAAAACAAATGAATCTTCCAGGCGCTATTATCGCTTTTGAAATAAAGGGCGGAATTGAAGAAGGTAAAAAGGTTTTAAATGCCATGCAGCTGTGCAGTATAGCTGTTAGCTTAGGAGATGCTGAAACACTAATTGAACATCCGGCTTCAATGACACACTCACCATATTCATCAGAGGAAAGATTAGAGGCTGGTATTACTGATGGTTTAATAAGACTAGCTGTAGGCCTTGAAAATGTTGAAGATATTATTGCTGATTTAGACCAAGCTCTTAATTTAATAGTTAAATAGTAATTATCATAATAAATAGACATAAGTTTAATAAAGAGTCATGCTAAAGTAGATATTTTATTTACTTGACAGTAAAATAACAAAGTGATATTATTAAATTGAAAATTGAATAGATCCTTCAGGGTAGGTTAAATTCCTAACCGGCGGTATAGCCCGCGAGCCGAAAGGTAGATCTGGTTGAATTCCAGAGCCGACAGTAAAGTCTGGATGAGAGAAGGAGAATAATGATAGATATAGGAGATTTTTATTCATTAATTATATAATATAGTTATGAAAGTTCACTTGTATTTTGATATTAAATTTATCTAGGTAAAACTAGATATGAATCTAGCTTATAAAGCCCTGAAAACATTATTTTCAGGGCTTTATTTATTTTTATATGCCTTATATGATTTAATTTGACCAAAGTTATGCATACTAAGAATAGAAATATTCATAAAGGCTTACACTATAATTATAGAATTAGGGGTGATAGATTGGACAATCATTATATGAGAAGAGCACTTGAATTATCTAAGAAAGCTTCTGGATTCGTAAATCCTAATCCAATGGTGGGTGCTGTTATTGTAAAAGATAATAGAATAATCGGTGAAGGATATCATGAATATTTTGGTGGACCTCATGCAGAAGTCAATGCTTTTGCAAATGCCGCCTGCGATGTAGAAGGAGCAACTATGTACGTAACCTTGGAGCCTTGCTCTCACTACGGTAAAACTCCACCTTGTGCAGATGCTATAGTGCGAAATAAAATATCTAAAGTGGTAATTGGTATGATAGATCCTAACCCACTAGTTGCAGGACGTGGTATAGAAATTCTTAGAAATAATGGGATAGAAGTTATTACAGGCATATTGGACAGTGAAATAAAGAAAGCAAATGAGATATTTGTAAAATACATAACTCAGAAATTACCATTCTGCATTATGAAAACTGCTATGACAATGGATGGGAAAATAGCGACCGCGACTGGTGATTCAAAGTGGATAAGTAATGAAAAATCTAGATTGTATGTGCATGAATTACGGCATATGGTAACTGGAATTATGGTGGGAATCGGAACTGTCTTAAAAGATGATCCAACTTTAACTACAAGAAGAGAAGGCATAGTTAGCTTAAATCCCATAAGGATAATTATAGATAGTTCAGCAAAAATACCATTAGAATCAAAGGTATTAAAATGTGATGAAAAAACAAAAACTATTATCGTTACAACGGAATTTGCGAGGGAGAGTAAACTTGAAGCTATAAGGCAAACGGGCGCAGAAGTAATTGTAACTATAAGTAAAAATAACAGGGTAGATTTGAAATATTTAATGAGTGTACTAGGTGATAGAGGAATAGATAGCATATTACTCGAGGGTGGAAGCACTTTAAATTATTCTGCAATAGAGGAAGGTATCGTTGATAAAGTTATTACTTTTATTTCTCCAAAAATATTTGGGGGAACTTCTGGTAAAACTCCAGTGGGAGGCGTAGGGATTAAGCATGTGAAAGATTCTATTAAGCTTTGTGATACGCAAGTAACTAGGTTTGACGAAGACTTTATGATTGAGGGCTATGTAAAAAAAATTTAGAGTCAAGGTACTTTCATAGTAAAAGATAAAAATGGATTAGTTATAAAGGAGCTGAATAGATGTTTACAGGCTTGATTGAGGAAGTTGGGGAAATAAAGTCCATACAAAATGGTGGTAAGTCTGCGAGAATTACGATAAAAGCAACAAAAATTATGGGTGGCACAAAGATTGGTGATAGCATTAGCACTAATGGAGTGTGCCTTACCGTAACAGAATTTAATAAAGATAGCTTTAGTGTGGATGTAATGGCAGAAACTATGAGGTGTAGCAATTTAGGAAAATTGAAACAAGGTTCCCTTGTCAATTTAGAAAGGGCATTAATGCTAAGTGATAGACTAGGTGGACATATAGTAAGCGGACATATTGATGGAATAGGAACCATTGTAGACCTTTATAAGGAAGAAAATGCCGTTTGGGTGTCCGTAGAAACTACAGTAGATACATTAAAGTACATTGTACATAAAGGTTCAATAACAATTGACGGCATTAGTTTAACTGTAGCCTATGTGGATGAAAATATTTTTAAAGTATCAATTATACCTCATACGAAAGGTGAAACCACCTTACTAACTAAGAAGATAGGCGATGAGGTTAATCTTGAAAGTGATATGATGGCAAAGTATGTTGAAAAATTATTAAGTTATGGTGAAACTCCAAAACGAAAGAAATCTATTAGTATGGATTTTCTTGAGAAAAATGGTTTTTCATAAATCTCGATTACAGTGGATGAAGTAATATTACATCACAAAAGTGATGATTAAAGCATTGGAAATGATGATTAAGGGGTGTAAAAATGTATAAATTTAGTACTATTGAGGAAGCTTTAGAAGATATTAAAAATGGCAAAATGGTTGTTGTGGTAGATGACGAAGACAGGGAAAATGAAGGCGATTTGATTATAGCAGCAGAAAAAGCTACGCAGGAAAATATAAACTTTATGGCAAAATATGCGCGTGGACTTATATGTATGCCTATAGTTAAAGAGAGATTAGATAAATTAAATATAACTCAGATGGTAGTAAACAATACTGATGTACATGGAACAGCTTTTTCTGTTTCTATTGATGCTGTAAGCACGACTACGGGAATATCTGCTGCTGAAAGAGCATCTACTATATTAAAGGTTTTAGACCCTAATGCTTCATCAAAAGATTTTAATAGACCGGGTCATGTATTTCCTCTAGCAGCTAGAGCGGGTGGCGTACTAAATAGGGACGGCCACACAGAGGCAGCAGTAGATTTAGCAAGACTTGCTGGATTGTATCCTGCAGGAGTAATTTGTGAAATTATGAATGAAGATGGATCAATGGCTAGGGTGCCAGAACTTATGGATTATGTGACTAAACATAATTTAAAGATTATTACTATAGTAGATTTAATTGCTTATAGAAGAAAAACTGAATGCCTTGTAGAAATGGTTACTGAAGCTAAAATGCCAACTAGGTATGG
>NZ_JAENWL010000218.1 GCF_016650095.1 Clostridium sp.
ATGGCCAGGAGTTAACCCAGAAGCTTGCATGGATTTATATGGCAAACAACTTATATATATTGTACAAAATCTTATACAACATGATGCTAAGGATTTTGGTATGTATAGTAATGATTATTTTAATAGAGCAATATACAGAGCCAGTATTGAATGTTTTGAAGAAAGCTTCGATAACTATGGAAATGAAATAGCAGACGAGGTAATGTAAAATTTGTTTTTACATAAATAAGGATAGGCTTAAGGGCCTATCCTTATTTATAATCACTAATATAGTGTATTGAGTTTTATTATCTAAATAAAGCTCTAGTGAACCCTTTATTAGTGAATCCATCTATGCAAGTTACGAGTTCTCCTATTTCTGGCTTGCTCAGTTGTGCATCTGCACCAACAGATTCTCCCTTATGTTTTAAATCAGTTGTAATTAATGAGGAGAACAGTATAACTGGTAAATTTTTTAGCATGCTATGTTCCTTAATTTTTCTTGTCAAAGTATGACCATCCATTTGTGGCATTTCAATATCAGTTATAAGTACGTGAACATCTTCTATAAAGTTTTCTTTCTTGACTTCAACTAAAGTTAATAGATAATCTAAAGCTTGTTTTCCGTCATCAAATATTTTCAATTTATTAAAACCAGCCTTAAAAAGAGTATCCTTTAATAATCTCCTAATTAAAGGTGAATCATCAGCTAAAACAAGTTTAACACTAGACCTATCTTTATAAGCTATATCAACGATTTTATCTTCGCTAATTCCCGTAGAAGGGCTAATATCAGTAACTATTTTTTCGAAATCTAGCATTAATATTATCTTATCGTCTAAAACGATATTTCCTATAACTAGAGAATTAATAGATATATCATCTGGTTTTGTTATTTTTTCCCACTTAATGCGGTGAACACCTACAATAGTGTCAATACTAAAGGCTACTTCAATTTTATTAAATTCACAAAGAATAATTGTTGCTTGAATTTCATTTTTATGTTGTTTCTCTAAAACATATTTTAAGTCTATTAAGGTTATTATTTTATCTCTATATAGTGTAAGTCCTGCTATGGCTGGGTGGGAATCAGGGAGCTTAGTTAGGTTATTTGCATGTATAACTTCTTTCACTTTTATAATGTTGATTGCATAATGCTTATTATTTATAACAAATTCTAGTATCTCAACTTCACCTGTTCCAGATTCTAATAGTATATTATTATTCATAGTTTCCCTCGCTTTCTAATAGATATAAACATAGGATTTTATAAAGCAAATAGTTATAGGAGAATTCCTTAGTAATTATTTTAAATTATATATTATATATTTCGAACAGAAGGCCCATAACTTTACTTTAAAATGTTAAAATTAAACTTTAACGACAATTTAGTAGGAAGTTTTCGTCTTACTTCGTTAATATTGAAGCTACTAAGGTGATGAAAAGATTAATTGGTGATAATTTAAATAAGAAATTCAATTTAAAACAATAAAACAAAATATAAAAGTGAAATTTTTCAGTAAAATATGGTAAACTGTATAGTATGCAGTAAAATGATAACAGCATTATTAGAGGTGAAGTAAAATTGATATTAAATGGCGGATGGATAGAAACTACGGAAGGTATACACGCATTTATATTGTGGGGCGAGGGTGGAGACACTAAGTGCACAAGGCGAGGTAGAAGACCTAAAAATGCACTTCCACTTTATGAAAATATGGTGCCAATTGTAGAATTATGTAGCAAACTAAATAATTCAGCATTAGAAATTAAATGTGGGAAATATAAATATAATAAAATAAAAAAGGAGCTTACTAAGCGAGAAATTAGGGGCATTACTTTAAATAATTTAGACGCATTTGATATGATTTTAACTATAGGTGCAAAATGTCCGAAGCAGATAGAACTGTCTAGCGAATTGAAGTTTTGGATTGCAGTGGCAAAATTTACAGCTGAGCTAATTATAAAGCATAAGTATTTGCCTTCTTTAACCATCGATAGAGTAAATAAAAAAGTTAATTCTCAATGGAGATGGCATACAAGCGACTCTGAATATATTGATAAAAAGAAAGCTTTATGCAGCAATATGCCCATAACGTGTAAAGCATATTTTCCTTTAGAAAATGAAGAATTTATATATACAAATAGTACTAAACTGGTAAGTAATTTCATGGATTCTATGATTGATAGTATGGTGAGATGTAGCTGCACTGAAATAAACAGTGGTAGTGATTATTTAGAGTGTAGTTTTAGCAACTTAGGCAGTACATGGATACATTCTCTTTTTTCAAAATTGCCTGAGATACCAATAGATAAAAGTGACCAAATTAAAATGCTAAATGACTATAAGAAATGGATAGAACCTATAAAAATAAAACATAGTAATCTGAAATTTCGTACATGTTTCAAAGTTATTCCACCAAGTCGAGAAGAAGAGTGGACAATTGAATATTTACTGCAAGCAAAGGATGATCCTAGCCTTATACTACCAGCAAAGACGATTTTTGAGGAATCTATGGATACCATGACCTATTTGAATAAAAAATTTAATAATCCACAAGAAAGGCTACTCGAGGATTTAGCAGTTGCATCAAAAGTATTTATTCCTATTGAAAGGAGTCTTTATGATGCAGTACCGACAGAGTGTAAGGTATCTATGGAGGAAGCTTATTCATTTTTAAGAGAATCAGCTTACTTTTTAAAGGAAAGAGGATTTGGTATTATAGCTCCAGCTTGGTGGAAAAGGCCTTCAAAGATTTCTGTTAAATTAAAGGACAAAAATGGAAGTTCAAATAGTAATTTGGCAGCGAAAAGTACATTCAATATGGATACTATTCTTGAATATGATTGGAAGCTCGCATTAGATGGAAAAGAGATCGGTGAGAAAGAATTTGATAGGATTTCCAATTTAAAGGTACCATTTATTCAATTAAGGGGTCAGTGGGTACAGGTTGACATACATCAGATTAAAACATTTACTAAGATGAAAATGAATAAAGGCTTAAATGGAAAGATTCCAGTTGGAGAATTATTAAGGATTAATCTCAGTGATGAAGAAATAATTCCTGGAGTTAGTGTTGATAATATAGATAATCAAGAAGCTGTAGGACATTTTTTTGAGAAATTGTTTAACTTGAATAATATAGAAGAAGTAGCTATTCCATTAGGCTTTGTTGGTTGTCTTCGCGAATATCAAAAGAGAGGATTTTCATGGTTAACGTTTTTGCGAAATCATGGTATAGGGGCCTGCCTTGCTGATGATATGGGACTTGGTAAAACTGTGCAAAGCATATGCCTTATGCTTTATGAGAGAGAAAAGGGGTTAACGGATAAGCCTACTTTGATAATATGTCCTACGTCTGTTGTAGGGAATTGGGAAAAAGAAATTGAAAAGTTTGCTCCTGGGCTTAAATCGGCAATTCACCACGGAAATAATAGGTGGAGTTATGAAACTTTTAGTGAAGAGATTCATAAAAATGAAGTTATTATTACAACCTATGCTCTAATAGTAAGAGATAAGGAGTTGTTCCAAAAGGAAGAATGGGCAGGAATTATATTAGATGAAGCTCAAAATATTAAAAATAGTGCATCAAAACAGACTCAATATGTCAAAAGGCTTAAAGCAGAGTATAAAATCGCATTAACAGGGACGCCAGTTGAAAATAGACTTTCAGATTTATGGTCTATCATGGACTTTTTAAACAAAGGATATTTATACAATTGGTCAACATTTAGGAGTGAATTTGCAGTTCCTATAGAGAGAGATGGAGACCCTAAAAAAAGGGATAAACTAAGGAAAATAATTACTCCATTTGTGCTACGACGGCTTAAAACTGATACGGATATTATTAAAGATTTGCCGGAAAAAATTGAAACTAAGGAATATGCTCCTTTAACAAAAGAGCAGGCTACTTTATATCAAGCAGTAGTAAATGACTGCTTAAATAAAATTGAAAGTTCCGAAGGTATTCAGCGTAGAGGCCTTGTAATTGCCTCACTTACAAAGTTTAAGCAAATTTGCAATCATCCTGTGCAGTTTTTAAAGGATAATGGCGACATTGAAGGTCGCTCCGGAAAACTTGAAAGGCTCCTAGAAATGCTAGAAGTTGTTATAGAAGAAGGGGATAGGTCATTAGTATTTACGCAGTTTGCAGAAATGGGACACATCTTAAAATCAGAGATTGAGTTAAAACTGGGTGTACGAACACTATTTTTACATGGAGGAACCAGCAGAAAGAAAAGAGAAGAGCTAATTAATATTTTTCAAGATGAAAGCACGGAGCCTATGGTATTTATATTATCTTTAAAGGCAGGTGGACTTGGGCTAAATCTTACTAAAGCGAATCATGTATTTCATTTTGATAGATGGTGGAACCCTGCAGTAGAAAATCAAGCAACAGATAGAGCCTTTAGAATAGGGCAAATTAAGAATGTTCATGTGCATAAATTTATATGCATGGGAACTCTTGAGGAAAAAATTGATGAAATGCTTGAACGAAAACAGGCACTTGCTGAAAGTATAGTTTCCACAAATGAAAACTGGATATCAGAGATGAGTAATGATGAACTTAAACAACTATTTATATTAGAGCATGATAACATAGATGAAAATTAACACTTGAAAATTAAGATAGAGTTTTATAATTGTTACCTACACGTATATCTATATTGGCGAGGAGGTGTAGACCTGTGGCTGGAAGAATAAGAAATGAATTTGGTAGTAATTGGTGGTCTAAAAAATGGAATAATGCAATTTCAAGCTTTACTATAAGTTCTAGAATTGACAAAGGACGCGAATACGCAAGAGCTGGCAATGTACTTAGTATCGAAGTTTCAAAGGGAGAAATTGAAGCAGAGGTTCAGGGTGGTAGATTAACGCCTTATAAAGTAAATATGGAAATCGATAGTTTTACAAAAGAACAGTGGGAAAAAATTATGAGTATTATGGCACAAAAAGCTATATTTTGTGCTAAGCTCTTAAATGGAGAAATGCCTGAGAATATAGAGGAAGCTTTTAAAGAAGCTAAAGTTTCTCTTTTTCCTAAAAAACAAATGCATTTAATAACTCAGTGTTCATGCCCCGATGTTGCAAATCCATGCAAACATATTGCTGCAGTTCATTATATGCTTGGACTTGAATTTGATAAAGATCCCTTTGTAATATTAAAACTGAGAGGCATGGATAAAGAAGAATTTTTAAAAGCCTTGAGAATTTTAAGAAGTGGAGATGAAAGCGATCAAATTAAAAGAAAGGCAAAAAAACTTCGCAAGTCAAAAAAAACTATTGAGGATTTAAAAAAGGAATTTGAAAGATTTAAGGGTATAGATGATGCGGTATTAAATATGCCGTTTTCTTATGTAACACCTGAAGTTAAACATGGCGTTATAAAGACACTCGGCATTCCAGACTTTTGCACTAGTGAAGACGAGTTTGAATATAAAATGAGGATGGCATACGATAATGCTGAAGAGGAAACTAGAAAGTATCTTAAATGAAAAAACTAAGCTCATAGATTATCCACTATAGTGTCAGTAGTTAAAATTCTTTATATAAGAAAAGGGACGGTTAGTAACTTATGTTAAAGTTATTAACGGTCCCTTTGAATTTCCAAATTTTCATGGATTTTAACACTTGCTTAACATGAACTTAACTTTGATAAAGTATTATTAAAATTGGACAAATTATCCAAAGATAACTAAAGGAGATGCATCCAATGAGTACTAATTTTAATAAGAAAAAGGAAATAATCGGGAGTTACGTCTCTGAAATTCTGAAAAATTTTTATGAAAGTTTTTTAAAGGTTAAGAAAGCTAAAGGTATTAAATTTAAAGGCTTCAAAAACATCTCTATTCCCATTAAAATCATCTCAGTAGTAGCAGTAATTCTAGTGTTCTTTATGGCTATACAGTGTGCAATAATATATAGAGTTACTTATAATAAAATGGTAAGCACTAATAAACAAAATATGAAGTTAGTATCTAATGAGGTATATGAAAATTTTAATAATCTAATAAAAATACAAATTAGTGATGTCCAAAAGAATGCATTAAATGATGATACCATTAGAGTCGCAAAACTTAGAAATAACACTACTCGGGGTGACTTTAAGACCATAAATAAGAATGAGATAGAAAAGACTACAAGTAGATTAATGAGTTATGTCAAAAATAACAAGACTGATGAACATGATTTTATTACTGATAAAGATGGAGTAATTATAGTAGATAGTGATAATGAATATTTAAATACGGATTTAAGCCAAAAGG
>NZ_JAENWL010000304.1 GCF_016650095.1 Clostridium sp.
CAATAAAATAAATGATTGCATAGATGATGACGATAAAAAGGAGATGTATCTAATTGGCTAAAGATAAAAATGTTTATGTTTGTAAAGACTGTGGGTCGCAATCTCCAAAATGGATGGGGAAATGTAATGATTGTGGCGCCTGGAATACATATGAAGAAAAAATAGTTAGGGCAAGCTCAGTTAAATCTAATTCGAGTAGAGTGGTAATAACAACTAATCCAACGAAACTAAGAGCGATTATACAATCTAACAGCGACAGGATAGTTACAGGAGTTTCAGAATTTGATAGGGTTATGGGTGGCGGGATAGTTAGAGATAGTATAAGCATAATTTCAGCGCCTCCTGGAATGGGAAAGTCTACTCTTTTGCTGCAACTCGCAAACTCTCTGTCTTTAAAAGGATATAAAATTTTATATGCATCTGGAGAGGAAAGCAATAGTCAAATTAAAAATAGAGCAGACCGTACAGTAAAAGAAATAGCTGATAATTTCTGGGTAGTTTCTGATACTAAGTTAGATGAAATATTACAACATATAGAAACAGTTGATGCAGACTTAATAATACTTGATAGCATCCAAACATTTACTTTAGAAGAATATTCAAGTTCGAGAGCGGGATCGCCTACTCAAGTAATTGAATGTGCTACAGCTTTAAAGGATAAAGCAAAAAATCCAGATAGACCAAGAGCTGTGTTCCTCGTTGGGCAAATGACAAAGGCTGATGAGATGGCTGGGCCTCGGATATTAGAGCATTTAGTGGACACCGTCTTATACATAGAGGGAGAAGATGGAGAAGAACTTAAACATTTAATTAGCAAGAAAAATAGATATGGCGACACATCTGAAAGTGGTTTATTCCGCATGACAGAAATAGGGATGGAAGAAATAACTGACCCGTCTGAGTTTTTTATGACCAAAAGGGAAGAGTTAGTTCCAGGGAGTGCTTTAGCTGTTATAAAGGATGGTACAAGACCAATTGTTATAGAGATAGAAAGTCTTGTATCTAAATCTTTTACTCCTTATCCAAGTAGACTAAGCGAATGTTTTTCAAGGAAAGAACAATTAGGTACTCTTATTTCAATTCTTGAGGAAAGAGGAGGGGTAGGACTTTATGATAAAAATGTTATTATAAAAGCAACAGGTGGTCTTAAATTAACTGAAACATCAGTAAATCTTGCTGTAGTAATGAGTATTGCATCCTCCGCATTAAACCATGGAATATCTACTGATACAGTCTTTATAGGAGAACTTGGTCTTACGGGTGAATTAAAAAAAGTACCATCACTCGAGCAAAGATTAAAAGAAGTAGATAGAATGGGTTTTAAAAAGGCATATATACCGATGAATTGTTTAAAAACAGGGGTTAAATTTAAGAATATAAGGGTCATTCCTTGTAAGAAATTAATTGATGTTATTGAAAAGGAAATTAAATGATGATACGGATTATTAAAACCCTTGGTCACTATTGGATTGCAATTCAATAGTGACCAAGGGTTTTAATACACTTCTACTGGATATTTCGACCTGACAAAAGAATATGTGATGTAAATACTATATATCTTCTTGTTCAGTATTTATTTGTTTTTGTTCAAGAATCTCCTGGCGATTATTAAAAATAATACGCTGAATAACTTCTTCTATGAAAATAAAAAAAACGATTCTTGATTTTTCATATGGTTTTAAATTATCTGCTTGAAGGAATTTTGACATCCAAAATATCTTATCATAATCAGTTAATAAGGAAGCATTATACTCTTCAACAATCAATAGAACTTGACAATTTTTTTCTTTTGCAAGAATGTTAATTCGTTCAAAAGATTTGTATTTACCTGTAGTAGAAAAAATAACAAGTAAACTTTTGTCGTCAAGTAAACTCTCCACAGAAATTTCATCAGGTACAGCAATAACGAACTTATTTGTGTTGATTCGCAATTTGTATTCAAAATATTGGGTACAAATAAATGATGGGCCATAACCAAAAAGAATAATCTTTTTATAAGAATTTATAAGTTCTATAAACTCATCAACTAAAGATATATCAAACTCATCTATAAAATTTTTAATTCGCTGGAGCTCTATTGAAGATTTATTTTCAGGAATACCCTTACCATATAAAAAATCCATATATTGCTTATAATTGTTAAATCCAAGTTTTTTTACAAATTTAGAAATCTTAGACATAGAGCAATCACAGGCATGCGCTGCTTTTGTTATTGTAATGTTGGTATCAGTTTTTGAGATAGTAATAAGAGTTTCATTAATCTTTTTTTCTAGTGGATTCAATTTATTAAAGTCAATATTTATCATAATCACTATTAGATAATCACTATAAGATAATCTAAATTTACCCCTTAATTTATTAAGTAATTTAATAACTACTTGTGTTTTGATTGTAACACTAGTAAAAGTGTTAGTAAAGTATTTAAATAAGAATATCCAATATAATGTGGAAAGTTTTCCGTTTGAAAAGAAAAAGACAAGATAAAATGAATAATTTTCCGCTAAAATGTTGACATACAATTCTGATTATAGTATTCTATTGTTGTAGACTGAATGAATTAGAAATTAAGGAGGCAATGTAAATTGAATAAGGAAAAAATATTAGTAGATTTGAAGAGTATTTTATTAGAAGAACAAATTAATACAAATTATGATGATTTATATGATGCATCCGCAGATCGCTATAAAAAATATGCAAAAGCTAAAAAAGTATTAGATGTTCCAATGCCTACAGCAATTGTGTTCCCAAAGTCTGTGGATGAGGTCAAATCCCTTTTAATGTATTGCAATGAAAACAATATTAATGTAATTCCAAGAAGTGGTAAGACTGCTACAGAAGGTGGTCTAGAAAACTGGAAGGAACTAACACTTGTAATAGATGGTAAGCACCTGAATAAGATTATTAAAATTGATGAATATAACATGGAAGCAACAGTTCAAGCAGGTGTTCCGCTACAAGCACTTGAAGATGAACTCCGAAAAGTAGGATATACAGCAGGACATTCTCCACAATCTAAGCCAGTTGCTCAATATGGAGGACTCGTAGCAACGAGAAGTATTGGACAATTCTCAACTTTATACGGTGGAATTGAGGATATGGTAGTAGGACTAGAATGCGTTTTCCCAGATGGGCATATTTCAAGAATTAAGAATGTTTCACGTCGTGCTGGAGGCCCGGATATAAGGCACGTTGTTATCGGTAATGAAGGTACATTATGCTATATTACAGAAGTTACGGTTAAAATATTCAAATTTTTTCCTGAGAACAATAAGTTCTATGGATACCTTGTAAAAGATGTTGAATCTGGAATTAAAGTATTAAGAGAAGTTATGGTTAATGGGTATCGCCCATCTGTTTCTCGAATATATTCTGAGGAAGATGCAAGACAACATTTCTACCACTTTTATAAAGGGAAATGTGTATTAATATTTATGGCTGAAGGAAATAAAGAAACGGTAAATGCTGTATGCACAGGGATTGAAGATGCTACTGAAAAATTCAATGATAGCATTATTGAAAAAGTAGATAGCAAACTTATAGAAGATTGGTTTAATCATTTGAACTGGTCACAGCAAGATATTGATGATGAGTTCCAAGGAATGATTGATAATGATAGGCATGATGGATATACAACTGAAATTTCAGCTAACTGGGAAATGCTTCCTAAAATATACGATAGCGTTCTTAACAGGATTAAAACTGAATTTAAGCGTCCAAACGACCTTACAATGCTCGGTGGACATTCATCTCATAGTTACATAAACGGAGCTAATATGTACTTTGTTTATAATTATAATATCAATTGTGAACCAGAAGATGAAATGAGAATATACCACCATCCAATACAAACAATTATTGTAGAGGAAACATTAAAACTTGGAGGATCTATGTGTCACCACCACGGAATTGGCAAGTTCCGTAACGAATGGACAAAAGCAGAACATGGCACGGCATATTACATATTAGAAAAATTAAAAGAAGCTTTTGATCCAAATGGCATTATGAATTTTGGAACTATTTACCCACAAGAAGAAGGCATTAAATATCAAAAATAAGAACCAACTTAAAAAATAAACTACCACCATAGGCTTAAGAGTAAATTCTTAAGCCTATGGTATATGCCAAGAAAGGTATTAATAAAAAGGAGAAAGCTAAAGTTGAAAATAATTTGTCTAGTTAAGTTCGTTCCAGATGTGGATAATTTCACGTATGATTACGAAAAAAATGTATTGGTCAGAGAAAATATGAAGTTAATCCTTAATCCAGAGGATGGCTGTGCCTTGGCCTTTGCTTTAAGAATAAAAGGAAAAAATACAGAGGCTTTTGTAGAGATAGTTAGTATGGGTCCACAAAGCACTATTCCTCTGATAGAGGATTTGCTGAGGATTAATGCTGATAAAGCAACACTTATATCTGATAAACTTTATGTTGGCAGTGATACTTATGTAACAAGTAAAATCATAGCTAAGTATTTAAGGGATAAGGAATATGATTTCATTCTTACTGGAAGTCATTCCTTGGATGGCGATACTGCCCACATCCCGGCGCAACTTGCTGAAATATTACAAATTAGTCAGCTATCTAATATTGTGAAGGTATATGAGGAGAGTTTGG
>NZ_JAENWL010000245.1 GCF_016650095.1 Clostridium sp.
GACGAGCTTTTTAACAGTAGTATGAAGTGGTTTGATGAGGAACAAGGCCTTTTTGATAAGAATAAGAGACTAATAGAACTTGCCCTTCGGCGGATTGAGGAAAATGCTAGTATAGATACGCAGGAAGACTATTTAAAAAATAGAGAATTCATTTATAATCTAGAAACTGAAGTTAAACGAGCGATTTCAAAACATAGCGAGCTTTTAAACTCTTCTACTGACCTTAAGGTAAAATCAGATGAAATTATTAAGAAGGTCACTCTAAATAAACTTAGAATGTCTTTTGACTTTAAAGCTATCTACGAGAAGACTCTACTTTTAGATAATGCTGAGCTGCTAGCGTATCTTATGAATCCATTGTTAAAGATAAAGTTTAACAAGACATTTAATTTTAAAAATACAGAGGAGCTTTTAACCTATAGACCCAATAATGAAGAAGATATAGAAGAAGTTACCGTACCTCAGGAAATAGAATATACATCTCTCGATGATATCGAGGATGAAAGAATAACTCAAAATTTCATTATATTTTTGAAGTTACTCATGAAATACCTTTTGGAGAAGGACAAATTTTCCTTAAGAGAGTTTAATGAGTATTTAATAGGTGTGTTTAAAGGAAATATCTTAAGAAATGGAGACTATTATTCCTTCATTCTCCATATTTCACAAAAAAAATATTATGATATGTCCAAGCTACAAGAGGATGAAAAAACTATTTTTGATAAAATAATTATTAATATATTAACGCCTGAAAACCGTAATGAATTTAAAGACCTTAAATTTAAAGTAATACCAATACCAGAGGATGTAATAGAAATATCATCACTATTTAAGATTACCAATATAAAATTTGAAAGGGTTGAATGAATTGGATAACTGGAATATGGAGAAAGCTCTTGAGCTGTTTTCAAAGCTTATTACAGGCGAGAGTGTAAGTACGAAAGACAATACAGACTTATATGAAGAATATAATTCAAATATGGAAATGTATAATATATTTGCTAGCATGATTGATAAGCTTAATTTAACACTATATCAACATAAAGAAGCATTATACATTACCGCTGGAGAAAAGAATAAGGTCTTTGGTTATACTAATGAAGAACTTCGGAAGATGCTAGGTCTCAAGGTTAATAAAGAATTATATATGTGCTATTTTATTATTTATAATATTATTACACTGTTTTATAAGGATTCTTCAAGTTACACCTTTCAAGAATATATAAAAATTGAGGATGTGCTAACTAGTGTTGATGGCTCACTTTCAAGTATTATTAGTAAATTAGATGTAATAGTGAAAAATGAACTTGAGGAGAATAGTTTTAATGCCATAGCGCTTTTGTGGGATGAACTTCCCTTAACTCACAGCAACGATTTAGCAGCAATTACTAGAGCATACAAAAGTTCAAAGCTAGGGTATATAAAAATTGCCTTTAACTTTCTAAAGGAGCAGAACCTTTTTATTGAGGTAGAGGAACGTTATTATGCAAATGATAGATTTAAGGCACTGATAGAAAACTACTTTGAAGATTTCAGAGGTAGGCTCTATGAAATCATGTCTGAAGGAGGGATTAATTAATGCCGCAAATAAATAGGGTAAGAGTAAATAATGTTAAATATAATAACGGGACTCAAACATATGATGACTTCAAAATGGTATTTTCCTGTAGCAATACACTGTATGACCTTGCCAACGGTGGGGGTAAAAGCCTACTAATGTTATTGCTCCTGCAAAACCTTATACCAAACTGTCATCTGGATGAAAAGCAACCTATAGAAAAACTATTTAGAGGAAAAGAATCCAGCAATGTAATTCACTCACTAATTGAATGGCAATTAGATGATGGAGATAAATCTGGATATAAGTATATGGTAACAGGCTTCTGTGCTAGAAAAGGTATAGATACTTCTGGAAATAATGAAAATAAAAAGGATACTGCACCATTTGATTATTTTAACTACTGCATATTCTATAATAATTATAATGAAAATGATATAAATAATTTGTCGCTTCAAGATAATAGTGAAAGAGTGACCTATAATGGATTAAAAAAACAATTGAGAGCATTACAAAGTGATAACTCTTTTGTTGTCGCTACCGATATCTTTGAGAATAGAAAGGGAGAATATCAAAGGTTTATTAGTGAACATGGTTTATATGAGAGTGAATGGGAAATTATTAGGGGAATAAATAAGACCGAGGGTCATGTGAGAGGTTATTTTGAGCAAAACTATAGGACATCAAGAAAGGTAGTCGAGGACTTACTTATAGAGAAGATTATTCAAAAGGCTTTTATGCTTAAAACTAATAAGTTAAACGACGAGGAAGATATGGCAAAAACTCTTTTGGACATAAAAGACAAAATAATAGAACTATCTAAAAAGAAAAGCGAAATCTCAAAATTTGATAGACAGTCAAATGTGGTTCAAGACTTTATTAATAGGACAAATACGCTCCACGATGTATATGAAGATAAGAAAAAAATAGAAGATGATATTGTAAAAACCTACAATACTGTGCAAAAGAGCATAAGCAGTAAATATGAAGAGCAAAATACACTAGAAGAAGAAATAAATTGTATTAATAAAGAGAATATTCAAATTGGAAAAAACCTACAAACTATTAAGTTACAGATAATGAAAAATAAGCTAAGTAAATCAGAAGAGGAACTTGAAGCTACAGAAAAAAAATTCCAAGGTACAAAGTGTAAGGTTGATAGAATAGATAATGAAATTAATCTTAGAGAGGCAAAAAATTACTTTGTAGATTTTGTAGACAGTAAAAATAAATACTCTGAGATAAAGCAGTTACTCCAAAATGTTTTTAAAGCAAACGAAACTATAACCGAGGACTTAAACATACTAGCGTATAATAAAAAAATCAGAGATGAGATTGCGCTCATTGATTTAAATAATAAGTTTAGTGAATCTTTAAGTAAAGTTACTAACTTGTCAAGTATGATAAAAGTATCTACAAAAGGCGAAAGAGATATTGATAATAATATAGCTATATGTAAAAGTAATATATCACAATCAAAAGATAGGCTTAAATCGCTAAAGGATGCAGGTATCACGCTTAGAAATCTGTTAGATGTTATGATTTTAGGTGATATAGATAGTGATATTAAGAGTTTTGAAGTGGATAGAGCTGATACCTCACAAAAGATGAAAAACAATAAGACCCTATTTGACTGCGTGAAGGATCAAATGAGCAATTGTAAAGTTGATAGTGCTAAACATGACGAAAAAATAACCTCAATAGAAGGCAAAATCACGGAATATAATGAAATAAATGTGCAGTACGAGATAGATAAAATTAAGGCTTACAAACTATTAGAAGTTTATGGAGCTGAGGATGCTTTATCTTTAAGTAATAGTCTAGATATTAAATATAAAGAGCTACTCGGAATAATACTCGTGCAAGAGCAAGAATTACAACAGTTCATAGATTATCATTCTCAATTAGATCAGGATAAACCGATGCCTACAACTAAAGAAATATTAAAAGTAAAAGAATATATTAATAGGAACTACAATGAGGACGGTATTTTAGGCATAGAATTTCTCCAAGGGCGAAGTGCAGAAGAAAAAGAAATTCTCTTATGTAAGATACCTTTTCTACCTTACAGCGTTATTGTGACCTATAACTTTAATAAACTTCTTGTGGACGAAAAATTTAAGGACTGCGATTTTGGGAATTATGCTATACCAATTATTAGCTTAGAGGTTATTAAAGATAAACTTGATTTTAATCTCAATGGGTTGACCTTTGCTATAAAAGATAAGCCAAATTTTATAAATTCAGAAAAAATCAAAGAAGAAAAAGATAAAATTGAAAGAAAGATATTAGATATAAGAAATAACCTGGAACTTCTAAAAAGGAATGAAGAAACACTAAAAATAGATAACACATATATTAAAAAATTCCAGTTTTCTTATGATAATAAAATCGAGGCAATTAAACAAGACAATGAAAAATTATTATGTGATAAGAATTCCTTGGAAAATGAAAGAATTGCCTGCATTAAGGATTTGGATGCACTTGACCACAAGATGAAAAATATAAAGCTAGAAGATATTAGTCTAGAAAATAAGTTAGCTACTTTGGATGAGGATTTAAACACCGTTAGAGAATTGAAGGTTAATTTGGATAACTTAAATAATGAAGAAAAGGCGCAGCAGGATTTTATAGAAAATTTAAAATCCTTGAATTTAAAACATATTGATGTTGAAAACCTATTGATTTTGGATAAAGCTCAGGAAAGTATTGAACTTGAGATAAAAAAATCCTTAGAGAGAAAAAGAGATTTAATAAAAGCTGACTGGGATGATATGTATAAAACATATTATAATGAGGGTCAATATGAGAAATTGTGCATAACTGATGAGGAGCTAGAATCAAAATTTCGTGGACTCAAAAATGCATTAGAAGAAAAAAATGTAGATATAAAAGACAAAGAGCAACTTCTAAAAAATTATCAGATCAATATGGATAGAAATGAAAAGGAAGCTGACAATAGAGGATATTCTTTAGTTAAACTTTATGAACTTAAAAATAGAAATGAGATTTCACTAACTGCAGAAGAAGAATTGTGGAAATTAAAAGAAGAACTCAAAGACCTTAAAAGTGAGGTTGATGATCTTAATAGTACTGTGGAAAAGTATAGATTAGCAATGAGTAAGCTACAAGGAAAGATTGAACTATTAGAAGAAGATTTTTCAAATGATTTTGGACAATATGTAGCTATTGATATTGAAGTGTTTAAATTCAAACAATTTGAAGAGGACAATATTAAAAAAAGAGAAAAGCTTGCATTGGAAAAGAAAGAGCTTTTAAAGTTGCAAATTAGCATCAATAAAGCCATTGAAGATTTAAAAGCTACTATAGTTAATATAGAGGTGATTTTAAGGTCTAGTAATATTTCTAAAGATATGGCATTGGGGACGCTAGGTAGCATTGAAGATATTAAAAACTATTGTGGAATCTTAGAAAATGATTATAATAAAGTTTGTAAAAAAGTAAAAGATAGTAAGCACAATTTTGAGATTAATAAAGAAAAGAATATAAAAGTTCTTAAAGACATTGGAGCTTTTGAGCTAGCAGAAGAATTTTTAAGGAGCATCAATGTGCCCATTTTGATTAGTGAATGCAGAGTACTAATAGAAAACCTAGAAAATATTAAAGAACTTATATCTCTTCAAAAAGGAAAAATAGAAAATGATATTGTGGATATGGAACAAATTAAAGAAAATTTTCAGAATCAATGCCTCCAACGTTGTAGAGATGTAAAAACGGAGCTTGATAGACTTCCTCGTTTATCAAGATTAAACTTGAATAATGAGATAATACAAATGGTTAGTTTGCAACTTCCTTATGTTAGCGAGGAACAACAAAAGTTCCACATTTCACGTTATATTGAGGAAACAATAAGTAATGTAGATAAGATGGAAGATACTTTAGAAAAAATTAAGTATATAAAGAATCAACTAGCCCTTAAGCGACTTTTTTCTGTTATTGTAACAGACATGAATAAAATAGTTTTAAAGCTTTATAAAAGAGAGCAGATAGCACAGCAAAGCAAAACACTAGAATATGAGGAAGCTGTTGGTAGTACAGGCCAGTCACAAGGAATATATATTCAATTTTTAATATCCATAATCAATTACATTAAAAATATAAATTCCTTCAATGCTGATAATAATAAATTAAGAAAAACAATATTTATAGATAACCCTTTTGGAGCAGCCAA
>NZ_JAENWL010000418.1 GCF_016650095.1 Clostridium sp.
GATAACAATTATTAATTGTTATCTACCTTATATTATTCTGTAGGAAATAAATATTATCAATGGTTGCAATACTACTTAATAATATCAGAGCAATATAAACCAGTCAATATAAAATGCGAATATTATTAATTTTTTTTTAATAATAGTTCGTATATTTTCATTCTACAAATTTAATCATCGCCTTATATACCGAAATGTCATTAAAATTTAAAATACACTTACTCACATTGACTGAATAAGTGTATTTCACGGACAAATTTTATACCTTCTCAATTTTCGCTTCACAATTATAGAAATAATAATGAAGCAATTTTACTCATCCCATAAATCCTTTGTCAATTTTTCTATTTCTTCTTTTCTTTTATTAGTTTCCTCTATGTTAATAGTTATACTTTCTGCTATATGTATGACCATCCCTTCTTCTATTCCTATTGGTAATTTTATCTTATCTATATTAATTATCTTTCCATCTTCCAGCTCGATGACTGCATACTTTCCTTCTAATCTATCTATTATCCCCTTCATTTCCATCACCTTCATTTAAATATTTCTTATCTATTTTTTAACAAATCTCTTATAAACACTTATATTATCTAGGGACCTTATTCTTTCTGAAAATTTACCTTCCACTGTATCCCTTAAGGCCTTATTCATATCATACATTCTTGCATCCATTATGTCCAAATGATGTAACATTTCTGCTTCTGGTATCATAGGCTTTTTAGGACTTCCATATTCAGCTTCATAATGATGAGCCAGCACCATATGCTGTAATAACATAGATACCTCTTTGCCTGCTTTTACCTCAATACTTGCTGTTTCTATCATTTTAATACCTTGAACTATATGCCCTAGAAGTTGTCCTTCTACTGTATACTCACTTACAATTCCAAGATCACTAGCATCCATTTCATATATTTTACCAATATCATGAAGTATTATACCTGCATATAGTAAATCTGTATTTAGAAAGGTATAAATTTCGCTTAATTTTTCTCCAGCCCTTAGCATGGTGGTTGTATGGTATAAAAGCCCTGCTCGTACAGCATGATGGTTAGATTTAGCTGCAGGATAATGCATTAACTTTTCCTCATTATTGCTTAAAATATTGGTAACTATATTTTGAATATCTATATCTTCAATCTTGGATAAGTAATTTAAAATATCATCATACATTTTTTCTGGTGAATACGGAGCCACTGCAACATAATCACAGATATTAACTTCATCTCTTTCCTCCGTTAGCCTTATCTTCTCAATTTTTAATTGAAGCTTCCCTCTCCATTCATTTACAGTACCTTTAATTTTCACTAAAGCACTTTGTTTAAATGTATTTTCTAATTCTTCATTGCATTCCCAAAGCTTTGCGTTTATATCTCCTGTGGCGTCACCTAAATTAAAATCTAAATATTTATTTGAATTGCTATTATTGCTAACCTTGCTATCTACTGTTTTTATCACATAAAATCCTTCAACCCTGTCACCCTTTTTTATTTCACTTATCATCTTCATTTCCATATTTATCTCCTTATACTGTGTTAATCATCACATTCGGTAATGAAATGTCGCTAAACTTATTATATATTTAATAGGTTATGCTGATACAAGTGCTTAATATTTCTATATTTATTAAAAAAATCACATAACTTTAATATATAGTTCAATTATACATCATTATTGTTTATACAACTAAAAAATCCTTCACTTAAGAAAGATTTTTTAATTTACTTTTTATAATCCAAATTGAAGCTATTTTACCCTTCATTGCGGTAATACTTTCTTTTTTAGCATTATTTACAAACCTAAATATTATTTCACTCAATAGCATAGCAAATATCAAGTCTAATATCACGTGCTGCTTAACAAATTGAGTAGATATAATTATAAGTATTCCTATTATATTAAAGAGAAAACTTGTAATTATACTGTTTTGAGTATCGTTAATACCTTTCATTATAATATAAGTTGTTGTAACATGCATACTTGGAAAGCAATTAAAGGGATTATCATTCATATATATCATATTAACCAATTTAGATAATATATCTGAGTTAGTTAATATTGGTCTAGTTACTGTAGTTTGAAAAATAGCATATGTAATGTAGCAAGCAACGATTCCTATATTTAAACTAATAAGAGAAGTATAATACGTTTTACGGTTTTTCATACATAAATATATTAAACCTATAAAAATATATCCGTACCACATTATATATGGCAGTATGAATATTTTAAGAAATGGTATTGTCTTATCTATATTTGTAACTAAACTATTTATATTTCCATCTCCATTATTTAAGAATTTATAAAAAACAATTAAAACCATAATAGATAACATAAAGCTTAATGGAATTAAGTCTTTCTTTAACTTTTTCATAAAATATCCTCCCTAAATTAGCAATAATATAAATACTATTTTTAATTTCCAAACTCGTTATTAAAAATAATAATAAAACTTTAATGTATATACATTTTCTGCAGTATAAGGATTAATATACATGTTTCTTAAATCTTTTATAAAAATGTCAAAAAAAATAAACCAAGTCTCTAAAAAAATTCTTACAGACTTGGTTTTTTATTTTAGATTTGGAGCTGAAAAAGGGAATTGAACCCACTTCATTTATCTTTTCTTGTATTTCTCAATTTCTCTATCCTGAAAAATATTACCTTTTGTATCAATGCCCACAATTACTCTCAAATCTTCGACAAAGAGTTTCTTGATTGATTCCGTTCCCAAGTCGTCATATGCAATTACTTCACA
>NZ_JAENWL010000138.1 GCF_016650095.1 Clostridium sp.
GTGCAAGTACCAGGATTATGGTTGTTTAATACTTTTGTAAACATTGCAGTGATAATTTAGAGGAAAATGGGAAGAGTGATTAAAGTGAGGGACGGTTAACAATTAATTGATCTTTAAATTATAAAAGTGAGTTAAAAGTGAAGGACAGTTAACAACTAATTTATCTTTAAATTAAATTAAAAGTGAGGGACAGTTAACAACTAAAGAAACTTTATAAACTATAAAGTTTCTTTAGTTGTTAACTGTGATATAATTATAAAGTGAATTTAATAAAAAATTATGTATTAATTTTTTAATGTTATAAATATAAGGGGAGAAACATATGCGCCTAAGGAAAAAATATTGGGCTAGACCAGAGCTAGAGTCTAGTAATATTGTAATAACAGACCAATATGCTCATAAAGGGAAATGGAATGAAACATTTGGAAATAATAATGAAATACATCTAGAACTAGGCTGCGGAAAAGGTGGATTTATAGCAGAGAAGTCTAAGCAAAACCACAACATTAATTTTGTAGGCATAGATTCAAAAGATGAAGTGTTAGTGTTTGCTCTTAGAAAAGTAATAGATGTAAGAGAAGTTGAAGAGGGAAAAGGTTTGAATGTAAGGCTTATGCCTTTAAATATCACGCTTATTGATGATGTGTTTGCAAAAGATGAAATAAGTAAAATTTATATAAATTTTTGTAATCCTTGGCCAAAAGATAGGCATAACAAAAGAAGATTAACTCACACTAGGTTCTTAACTAACTACAAGAAATTCTTAAAGCCTGGATCTGAGGTTTGGTTTAAAACGGATGATACAGAATTATTTGAACACTCATTAGAATATTTCAAGGAATGTGGTTTTGAAATATTATTTTCAACCTATGATCTACATAATAGTGATCTTAAAGACAATGTAGTTACAGAATACGAGGCTAAATTTGCGGAACTCGGAAAAAAAGCTATGTTTTTAAAAGCTAAACTAAACGTAGACAACAAATAAATCAATAAAAGGGATCAAATGTATTTTTTACATCTGCTCCCTTTTATTAATCATATTAAATAACAAATCAGTGTGCTAGTTTATGGTGCATATTGATGGTTATTTTATTTCATATGCCTTATATTAATTAATTTTGAATTTATTTATCTCAGTCTCCAATTTCTTAGCTAATATTTGAAGTTCATTTGAATGTTTTGTAAATTCTTCCATAGTAGCTGTTATTTCTTCTGTTGAAGCTGTAACTTCTTGTGAAGAGGAGGCTGTTTGTTCTGATATAGCTGAAATATTCTCGATTTCTGATACTGTAGATTGTTTTTTCTCGTTTATATCAATAATAGAAATTTTTATTACATCAACTTTAGTAATCATTACTTCAATTGATTTCAAAATTTCACTGAAAATCTCCTTAGTTTGACCTACCGCTAAGTCTTGTTCATTTACTATAGTCTCAGTGGAGTTAATAGCCTTTACTGCGATATTTGATTTATCTTGTATACTTGCTATAATTACCTTTATCTCTTCTGTTGAAGTTTTTGACTGGTCAGCAAGTTTTCTTATTTCTTCTGCAACTACAGCGAATCCTCTACCTGCTTCACCTGCACGTGCAGATTCGATACTTGCATTTAATGATAAAAGATTAGTTTGTTCCGTTATATTGGCTATTGTTTCGGAGATAGCATTTATTTGCTTAGTGCTTTCATTCATATCTTGAACTATATCGTTAACTTCTGTAGTAGCTGTTTTTGTTTTATTGGATTTCTCAATTAAGGTATTTATCATGGATAGTCCTTTTGAACCTAAATCTTTAGTATCGCTTGAGATTTTATCCATTTCATTAGAGTTAACGCTGATTTTATCTAATCTATTTGATAAGTCGTCCATCTGAGAAGCACCATTTTGAGCATTTTGAGCTTGCTCGGTTGCTCCTACTGAAACTTGCTCTATCGCACTTGCTACTTCGCCTATAGATGATGTTACTTCTTCTGACATACTAGAAAGAGCTGTTGAGGTTTCGAGTACTGTCTTGGATGATTTTGTAACACTATTCACAAGTTCTGATATATTTTTTAGCATTGAGTTAAATGATATAGCTAAATCGCTAAATTCATCTTTTGTTGAAGCGGTCAAAGACACTGTTAAGTCGCCATTTGAAGCCTTAGAAAATACTTCTTTTAACTTTTGTATATTATGAGCTATTCCCTTACTTAATATTAAAGACATAAATACTGAAATTATTCCCATTACTAATATTATTAACAAAGTTGTATGTAATATAGACTTTGTATCACTGGATAGTTCACTTTCATCTAACGTAGCAACTAACTTCCAACCGGTTAATTCATTTGTTTGATATACTCCAAATTTATTCACACCATTATAATCGTAATTAACAAAACCACTATTGTCTGACTCTACTTTATCCCAAAATGATAACTTAGAGGCACCGTCTGTGCCGATAAGATCCTTTTGAGGGTGAGCTATAACATTACCTAAGACATCAGCAATAAACACGTATCCTGTGTTGCCTACCTTCTTTGTAGATATCCGATCTGCAAGTGTGGTTAGTGTACAGTCGAGCCCAATAACACCAACTACTTTTCCGTTTTTTTCTACTGTTCGTGCGATTCCAACAACATTACTTCCTGTTACATCATCTTTATAGGGTGGGGTTATTATAACTTCACCTTTATGTTCTAAAGCTTGTTTATACCAAGGTCTTGAAGAAGGGTCATACCCTTTAGCAACTTCCGCTTTAGGAAATCTTTCAAATTTGCCAGAGGCAGTTCCGTAATATACATCGAGTATATCTTTATCACTTTCTTTTAAGTTTTTCAATACGTCAGGTACATATTTTAAATTATCAGCATCATCGACATTTACGAAATCATAATTATTTGACACCATTATAATCATATCTGAAAATCCATGAAAATAATCAAGTAACCCACTATTTATTTCTGTAAGTGTTTGCGTGCTTGTAAGAGTTAACTTCTTACTAAGTATTGATTTTGATTGACTATAAGAACCGAATCCCGCTATAATTAATGGAATTACACAAATACTTACTAAGCTGATGATTAATTTAGTACGAATACTGTTGAATTTTAAATTTTTAAATTTCATTTAGACGTCCCCCTCTTTTGTTTGTGCAAAATATAATATGATAGGATATTTTTTTAATAAGATAAAGTTATATTAATAATTTCCAATATAACTTTTTCATGCTAAAATTATCCAACCTAATATATAATAAATTATATAATTACTAAAATCAATATATTTCGACTTTATTTTAGTAATTATTTAAATTGAATTAAAAAGAGGATTATACAACCTTCATTTTTTTATTCTTTATTTTTAAGATATAAAATTGTTAATATATATTATTTTGAAATTAATGATATGATATATCATATAAACGACCTGAGAATGTAAATCATAAATGTAATTTATTATATCCTATGAGAACAACAATAATATTAGTTAATGGAGTATTGATTTATGCAAGTATATCTATATTAGGTTAATTTATTTCGGGGGTTGAGTTTATGATGTATTTAGAGAAAAAACCTATAAGAAGGTCAAAAATTAGGATTTTATTTGGTAAAGGTTATTACTCTGCCAAGAGGTACAAGCAGTGGTATTTTAAAGGCAATCATTATGCAAAGAATATAAGTGTGAAATTATATTCGTATGTTCTATTTACTCACAGTACACCTCTACTCAGAAAACTGAAAAATGTAGATATGCAGCTTCAATACAATAAAATTACAAATCTTAAACTTGCAGCTAATAAACTAAATGGTATAGTTATTAAACCTAGAGAAATTTTTTCTTATTGGAAGCTTATAGGCAAACCTACTTATGGAAAGGGATATTTAGATGGGTTAGTATTATGTGCGGATGGTACATTTAAAGCAGGGGTTGGTGGCGGACTTTGCCAGCTCTCAAATCTTATATATTGGATGACTTTGCACACAAGTTTAACTGTAACGGAAAGGTACAGACATAGTCATGATGTTTTTCCAGATGTTAATAGAACACAACCGTTTGGGACTGGGGCTACTTGCGCTTACAACTCTTTAGATTTGCAAATTTATAATGGTACAAGTAGTGACTTTCAACTTGTAATATATTTAACAAGGGATAACTTAGTTGGGGAATGGATAAGTACGCAGCGGTCTATGAATAAATATGAAGTTTATGAGAAAGAACATTCTATTACGCCTGGGATGTTTGGCGGATATATAAGAAATAATATAATTTATAGAAAAGTATATAATCAAAATATAGGTCTAATAAAGGATGAATATATTACAGAGAATCATGCTCACATGACTTATTCACCATACCTAAATGGAAAAATAGAGTAATATTTAAGATGTAATTATTAATTATTTGGTGATTCGAATAAATTTCTCAAAATACGAATAGTGTTATAAACAGAGTTGTCCACATTAGAGCCATAAATTTTGGTTCTAGTGTGGATAATTTTTTTAATGTATATTATATCTGGTTTTTGTTTTAGAACCATCGCAAATAGCATAGTACTCAGTTTAAGATAATATAATATTTAGAATGTATAAATATTAATAGCAAGGGGCTGAGAACTTGATTGATGAAAGTAAGAGAATTTATGATAGTGAGATTACTATAATAAAAATTTTAAGCATAATAATAGTCTTACTACTAAGTATATATTTCGCTAGGAATGCTAATATTATTAAATTAGATTCAAGGATTATTAATGACTTTGCTACGATTTTTCTTAGCATAATTTTTGAAGGTATCCCATTTATTCTAATTGGAGCATTAACTTCTTCTATAATTCAGATATTTGTTTCTGAGGATGCAATTGCTAAAATAATTCCTAAAAATAAATTCGTAGGGGTTTTAATTGCTTCCTTAGTTGGACTTGTTTTCCCAGTATGTGAGTGCGCTATTGTTCCTATAACTAGGAGACTTCTTAAGAAGGGTGTTCCTTTAAATATTGCGGTTACATTTATGTTATCAGTTCCAATAATGAATCCCGTGGTTTTATTGTCAACACATTATGCTTTCATGGGAATGCCATATATGGTAATAGCAAGAGCTATGTTTGGTATGATTGGGGCCATAACAATAGGTATACTTATTGGAACACTACATAGAGGTAGCCCCTTTAAGAGAGATACTGTGAAAAAGACTAAAGGCATCATATATAAAGCAGGATGTGGTTGTGAACATCATACTATGCACATACGTAAAAATACTACTATTATTAAAAATAAACATAGACATTCAAATGAGAATAATGGTAACTGTTCTTGTGGGCATAGTCATAATAATAGTAAAAGTAACAATAAGCTTATAAGAAATATAGAGGAAATAATATCACATACTAGCGTAGAATTATATGATATAGGTAGATTTTTTATAATGGGAGTATTCCTATCAACATGTATGCAGGTTTTCATACCTAAGACATTTATTTTATCAATAGGTGGTGGCGTTTTATCTTCCATAATAGTGATGATGATGCTCGCCTTTGTTTTATCAATTTGTTCAGAAACAGATGCCTTTATAGCTAGAAGTTTTTTAGGGCAGTTTACAACTGGTTCAATCTTAGGGTTTTTAATCTTGGGACCCATGATAGATATAAAAAATACAATTATGCTTTGTGGTAGTTTTAAAATAAGTTTTGTAGCTAAACTTATTTTCCTTATAATTACTATTTGTTTTATTTTAGCTGTAATAGCAAACATATTTCCAATTGCTATTCTAGGTAATGTTTTCAACTTAGGAATATGAAAAAAGACTAGCCTAGGATAGGCTCGTATACTGACTTGTTATTTGCTTGAATGTCCCTTGTCTTACAAAGACCAACAAGAGGGATAACGTTAGATAACTGTTGTCTACTCATAAAGACCTATTAGGAGGGTAATGCGTGAAAAAAAAGTTAAATCTAAATGAATTAATATGGTTTCTCATACTCACAGGTTTCACTTACTATTTTTATATGATTATAAGTACAAATAAAATAACTTTATTTGTACATCCCAAGATGGTTAAATACGTAAAGTTTGCATTAGTTTTTTTTATCATTTTGGCTATTTTCCAAGGGAAGAATATTTTTAGCGATAAAAAAGCTAAGACATTAAAGATTGGGTATATCATGTTCTTAATTCCACTTAGCTTAGGAATTCTATTGAAATCAGAAGGGCTCAGTGTTGATAGCGTAATAAATAAAGGATTTTCATTAACGTCACAATTGAAAATTAGTACTTTAAATCATAAACATACACTCTTACCTGATGGGACACAGATATGTGAGTATGATGAAAAAAACATTAAGTCTACTGAGAACACTAATGTTGCAATAAAGAACTCTTTAGAAAGTATGGAACCAGTAAAAGTTGAGACTATGGATATGACTAATGAAAACTTTAAAAATAATTATGAAGATATATATGAAAATTCAAACAATTATGTTGGTAGGGCTATTAGTATTAAGGGTTTTATATATAACCAAAAGGGACTTAATAAAGATGAATTTATATTATCTAGAATTGTTGTAAGTTGTTGCATGGCAGATGCTCAATTATGGGGTCTTCTATGTGATTATTCGAGTGAGAAAATATTCACTGAGGGCACTTGGGTAAACATAGAGGGTACACTTGGACAGCGAGAATATCAGGAGTTTAAAAGTGGAGAAATTAGTATGATTCCAACAATTAAAGTGAATAAAATAGAAAGATCAGATAAGCAAGATAATGAGTATTTATATAATTAGTAAAATCTATAATTTCGAAAAATGTAGCAAGGAATATAAAGCTCTTATAGATTGACATAATTAATGTAATGCTATAGACTTGGTTATGTAGAAACGCATAACATAATGGAATTTGTAAGTTTGATTTTAAAATAGTATATTAGGGAAAAAGTGAATAGATATTTTTAGGTGCCTTTTAGTAATAAGGTGAAAAGGGAATGTGGTGTAATTCCACAGCAGCCCCCGCTACTGTAATTGAACATGGATTTTTTTATAACCACCTGCAAAGCGGAAAGGGATAAGAAAAAGCGTATCAAGAGCCAGGAGACCTGCCTAAAATTGTAATATTAAGCTTTCGGCGGGAAAGAACTTGTAGAATTTAAGTTAGTGCAATGAGAAATTTGTACATAACAGCAGGTGTGAAAGCTTGCTGTTATTTTTATTTTGCACCAAAGTGAGAATATTAGGAGAAAGAAGGGGGAAAGAGTTATGGCTAAAATAATGGTTCAAGGAACCGCTTCATCTGTAGGGAAAAGCATATTAGTAACAGCGCTTTGTAGGATTTTTAAACAAGATGGATTTTCAGTATGTCCTTTTAAGTCACAGAATATGTCATTGAATTCTTATATTACATTAGATGGAAAAGAAATGGGACGAGCACAGGTGCTTCAAGCTTATGCAGCTGGCCTTGAGCCACAAGTATTTATGAATCCGATTTTATTGAAACCTACCTCAGATAAAAAGTGCCAAATTATAGTTAATGGTAAGGTTTATGGAAATAGTACAGCAATGCAGTATCATAATATGAAATTAGAATTTAAAGATATGTTAAAGAAGCAGTTTGAAGAACTAGAAAAAAAGTTTGATATTATAGTAATGGAAGGCGCAGGTAGTCCTGCAGAAATTAATTTAAGAGATAGAGATATAGTAAATATGGGAATGGCAGAGCTTATAGATGCCCCTGTAATACTCGCAGGAGATATAGATAAAGGTGGAGTATTTGCATCCCTTGCAGGAACTTTGCTTTTACTAAATGAGAATGAGAAAAAAAGAGTTAAAGCCACTATTATAAACAAATTTAGAGGGGATTTAGAAATTTTAAAACCTGGACTTACAATGCTAGAGGATATTATACATATTCCTTGTGCAGGGGTAGTTCCTTACTTTAGATTGGATTTAGAAGATGAAGATGGAGCAGTAGAATTTAACAAAAAAATTACTGCACCTATAGATGTAGCGGTAATAAAGCTTCCACATATATCGAATTTTACAGATTTAGATGCATTAAAGAGTGAGGAAGATGTCTCAGTTAGATTTGTTACAACTAAAGAAGAATTAGGAGATCCAGACTTACTTATAATACCTGGAACTAAAAATACTATTGAGGATTTAATCACTTTAAGAGAGTCGGGGCTTGCAGACGCAATTGTGAAATATAGCGAAGAAGGTAACATATTAGGTATTTGTGGAGGCTATCAAATGCTTGGGAATAGCTTAAGCGATCCTCATGGTGTAGAGGCAAATTTGGAAAAAACAGAGGGCATGAAACTTTTAGACATAGAAACAATATTTGAAGATGAAAAAATAACTACAAGAGTAAAGGCTAGAAGTATTAATAAGTGGGCTAATAACAAATCCAATAGTGAAAAAAACAATTTAGAAAGTTCAAGTAATATAAATCTAGAAGTCTATGGTTATGAAATA
>NZ_JAENWL010000332.1 GCF_016650095.1 Clostridium sp.
AATACTATACACTCCATATTATTATACCTTTATATTGATTGTATTAAAACTTCTATCTTCAAAAAATTCTCCGCAATTTGCCATTGTAAACTCCTTCGCCTTGTTATTGACAACAATACTAACCCTATAATTTAGACTAGATAAATCCTTAATTAACTTCTCTTTTCCAAGCTCCAAAACTTTAACCCAGAATTTTTCACAATTAATGTCAATATTCATATTATTATTGTTAATTTTAATATATGCATTCACTGTTCCCATATTTATTGTTTTGACACTAGTAGCAATTTTCACATTCTTACTATCTATCTTTTTACCTTTTTTTCTATCATCTTTAATAATTAATTTAAATTGATATTCATTATCTTTAACATTTATAGGCAAATCTAAATAATAATACTGTTCTGAAATAGAATTAAACACTTTTATATCATTAAGTTTCTGATCAAATATATTCATAACTTTTGCGTAAGACTCAGGTTTTAGATTAAGCTTATTTTCAATAAAGTCTTTAACCATATTTTTAATCTCTTCAGTCTTTAATTTAATTTGATCTTTAATAAGAAAATCTGTAGTTATCTTATCTATATCTCTTTCAACATTATTTATTATTTTCCTATCTAACTCAGAAACATTTAATTCTTTTTTTATCATATTTATAATTTCATTAAGTGAATTACTCTTACCATATCCCAAAGCCTTAGTATTGATACCGCTTTTACTACCTAGTTCCGATTCACTCGATGTATCACTTTTTAAATTATTTATAAGTGGTTCTTCATTTTGGTTTATTTGTTGCAAATTCATGCCTCTAGGTTCACCCTTCGTTTCAACTTTAGTTTCAACATTTGTTGTGTTTAATTTTTCCTCTAAATTCTCTATTAATTTAATATAATCATCTGGACTTAATGATATTTGTTGCATCTTAAAAATTTTGTCTACCAAAGTTTTTATTGTAACACTATTTAAACTAGCATCTTGTAATTTTAAGTTTTTATCTACTTTTAAATTTTGGTCTGGTTCTGAGTTTTTATCTGCTTCTAAGTTTTTAATCGTAGAATTTAAAATTCTATGGTTAATCTCTAAATTCCTTAACTCTTTATTTATTAAATTAACCACTTCTTTTATATTATTATCAACAGGATTATCTGAGTTTTGAATTTTATCCACTAATGGTCCGTTAGTATTTAATAATTTAACTGCTTTTATTTCATTATCAATTTTAATATTCGTAAAATCTTTCTCTTGAAAATCGCTCTTTAATTGAGGATTTTTCAATTCTGCAGGCATATTACTTTCATCTATTTCTAGAAAATTAACCCCATTCTGACTTATCGCGGAAAGCTCAATATTACTCAACTTATTTATAGTTGTACTAGTATTTAACAAATAGTTATTAATATCTTTTAAATCGTTATATATAGCTGACTCCCCTTTAAATAATTTTGTAAAGCTCTCCATATTTTCTTTAGTAAGTACAATGTTATTTTCTTTAAATAATAATATCTCATCAACATCTAAATTCTTTAAAGCTTGAAAAAAACTTTTTAAAACTTTTGTTATTTCATTTGCCTTTTCACTATTAGGGTCAATATTTCTACTATTAAGATATTTTTCAATAAAAATTTCTTCTTTATTCTGATTTAAAGATATTTTTTCTCTAAAATCAACTAAATTTTTTATATCAACTATATTACCTTTAGTTAAAGGCATGTCATGTTTTATCATCTTTTGAAAAAGTAAGGCATCTGCTTTGTCAGTACTTAAAGATTTCCCATGGGGGACTTCTTTAAATATGTCATTTCCCGCAATTTTGCCTTCTTTATCTTCATATACTAGTTTTAGTATAAGCTTATCATCTTCAAATCCTTCCACTTCAAATTTTAACACACCACCGCTCATAGCATCTTCCAGTGGCTTATCCAGCTTTGCAGAAAATTGCCATCCATCTTGTAATTTTAAATTAACTTCTCCCTTTTGCTGGTCTATACTTACTACTCTTGCATTAAACTTTTCTCCTGCTTCAAAAGATATTTTACTATAAGCTTTTTTAGCTTGTGGATTCTGTAAAATTGAAATGTTGCTAATTACTGACATAAGCCACCTCCCATTCGCTATACATAAGTCAAATTCCTATACCTTATAACTTTTTTAAAAGTTATTAATATTTTATTATCGTACAAAATATTTTTTTTTAAAGGGGATGGTCAATAATTATCTCGTTATTTTACCTGTCAATAAAAAAACAAAGCTAAAATATAAATTTTAACTTTGTCCTTTTGAAAATATTGCTATTCTATGACTAAAGAATAGTATTTTTTCTTTCCTTTTTTAATAAGTACACTTCCATCTATAAAATCTTCTTCTAAAAGTGTTGCATTTTTATCTTCAATCCTTTTGTCATTAATAGTTAAGCCGCCCTGCTCAATTAGCCTTCTAGCTTCCGCTTTTGAAGCCAACACTTTAGTGTATACTAATATATCAATTAACCCCGCACTCTTCATGTCGCGAGGTATAGATACTATAGGAACGTTACTCATATTAGTTCCACTGCCAAAAAGTGCTTCTGCAGCAGTCTTAGCTTTTATAGCTTCTTCTTCTCCATGTATAAGTTTTGTTACCTCAAAAGCTAAAACTTTTTTAGCTTCATTTATTTCTTCATCTTTTAAAGCGCCTAAACGCCTAACCTCATCCATTGGCACAAAAGTAAGTAACGCTAAGCATTTTTCCACATCCGAATCTGCAATATTTCTCCAATATTGGTAAAAATCATATGGTGGTGTTTTGTTAGCATCAAGCCATAGTGCTCCATTTTCCGTTTTACCCATTTTCTTACCTTCACTATTAGTAAGCAAAGTGCAAGTCATTCCATAAGAAGCTTTACTTTCTTTTTTTCTTATTAGTTCCATACCAGCAATTATGTTAGACCATTGGTCATCTCCACCTAATTGCATAGTACATCCATATTTTTGATTTAACACTAAAAAGTCATATCCTTGCATAAGCATATAGTTAAACTCAAGGAAAGATAAGCCTTTTTCTAATCTCTGTTTAAAACAATCAGCAGTTAGCATCTTATTTACTGAAAAATGCGCCCCTATATCTCTTATAAAGTCTACATAATTTAAGTTTAAAAGCCAATTTGCATTGTTATCAAGGATTGCTTTACCATCACTGAAATCTATAAGTTTTGAAAGTTGTAATTTTATGCAGGATATATTATGATCAATTTCTTCTTTTGAAAGCATTTTTCTCATATCTGTTTTACCGGATGGATCACCTATCATCGCAGTTCCACCGCCAACTAATGCTATTGGTCTATGCCCTGCCCTTTGCATATGTGCCATAAACATCATAGCAATAAAATGACCAATATGCAGACTATCAGCTGTTGGGTCAAATCCTATATAAAACGTAACCTTTTCCTTTTCTAATATTTTCTTCATTTCTTCCTCGTGAGTAAGTTGTTTTATGTATCCTCGATCAACAAGTGTATCATATACATTTTCCATAATTTATTCCTCCTTGTTTTAATTGTCTATTATTTTTTTGAAATAAAAAAAAGCCCCTAAGAAAGGGACGAAATAATTCCGTGGTACCACCCAAATTGATTTAACAATCCGCTCATTCCTTATAACGTAAGGTAAGTCCGTCTCAGCCTACTTATCATCGAAGGTGTTGCTTTCATCATCTTCGATTCTGCTTCAGCTTAAAGCTCCAGAATGTATTTCACTGTATTCCTTAACTAGTTCACACCTACCACTAGCTCTCTTAATAATTCCTACAGTTACTTTTTTCTTTCACAGCCTTTTAGATATAATTTTCATTTACTAATTATATAGGTGTATTAAAATCATATCAAGTAAGCTAATTACTCATTTTATGTATTGACATCCGTTTATCTGCTACTTATGCCAACTTACGCCTATTTTCTCCATATACAATAAATGCAGGGTCAAGACCCTGCATTTCATCAAGACACGAAAAAATTATTTTATATCGTTATGCAATATATTCCACTAGAAATTCTGGTGGGTTTGCACTTTCACAACTAACGTTCACATAAAATTCCACATTGTACTTTTTAGCTAAAGAATCCATTTTAGAAAATAATTGTGCCGTATGATCAAGTTTATCCTCAATGACATTAAACACACCATCAACAAAAATGGTATCAATATCATAATCTCTTGAAAGCATACCGCACAGAAAACCATAAAAATCATTATTGCTTTTTAAATTGAACTCATTTGTAGCCACAAATCTCATTTTACTATTTAATTGCAAAGTGGCTTTAGTATCATCATCAATATATACTATG
>NZ_JAENWL010000373.1 GCF_016650095.1 Clostridium sp.
ATATTATACTTTTCTATTTTTCTATACAGGGAACTTCTTGCAATATCTAATATTTTAGCAGCAAGGCTCATATTACCTTTAACTTCTTTAATAACTTCAGTTATATGTTGTTTTTCCATCTGTTCCAAAGTAATTCCTATATATGGTTCTATTGATTTCTTATGTTTTTCAGCTTCATCATTATACAAATTCATCTGAATCACTTCGGTATTAACTATACGCTCAATTACATTTTCCAATTCTCTTATATTTCCCGGCCAATCGTAATTTTTAAGATAGTTCATATATTCTTCTGAAATATCTACGCTGTGCTTATTAAGTTTCTTAGAAGTTTTTCTCATATAGTAATTCACGAGTTCTGCAATATCGTCCCTACGTTCTCTTAGTGGTGGTAAATATAATGGTAGAACATTTAGTCTATAATAAAGATCTTTTCTAAAGTTCCCCCTTTCCACCTCAATTTCCAGATCCTTATTTGTAGCTGCCATAATCCTTACATCGATATCTATTTGTTTTGAACTTCCTATTCTATTTACTACTCCTTCTTCTATTACTCTTAATAATCTGTTCTGCATATCAGAAGGCATTTCTCCTATTTCATCCAGAAAAATTGTACCACCATCGGCAATTTCAAATTTGCCTACATTGCCACCTTTTTTTGCACCAGTAAATGCTCCACCTTCATAACCAAAAAGTTCAGATTCTATAAGTGTACGTGGTATAGCTCCACAGTTTACAGCTATAAAAGGGTCTTCACTCCGGGTACCATGGTTGTGAATAGCCTGGGCAAAAATCTCCTTACCTGTTCCACTTTCACCAGAAATCAATATTGTAGATTTACTATCTGCTATTTTTTTTGCATACTCAATAATTTTCTTAAATTTCTTATTTACTCCAATTATTTTATTAAAAGTATATATCGCTTGTCCACTTAATATTCTACCCGCCAGTTTCCTACTCTTTTTTAGTTCATAAAATACAAGCGTTATTTCTTCGATCTTCGTATCAAAACCATAAATAGGGTATGCAGTAAGAGTAATTTGTAGTTTATTCGCTAGTGTATTTATATATATATCCTCATCTGTAAAGTTACCCTTCGACTTTAGCCGTTCTACTATTTCATAAAAGCTTAAAATTAAATCGGGTATTTTCATACTTTTCATTTCTCTTGCATCATAACCAAACATCTTAGCAACTTGTTTATTCATTGTTGTGATGTTTCCTTGTAAATCACAAGTCAAAATCCCTGAAGAAATGGAATCAAAGGTGGTTTCTAGACGCCTTTTACAGATTTCAATTATTAAATTATATTTTTTGTTTTCAATCATTCTTTCAATAGCATCAGCTGCTGCTACTACCATGCCCAAGGTATGAGGATTTACATTTTCTATATACCCAGTTAAGTTTATCATTCCAACTATACTTCCATATTCATCCTTAATTGGTGCAGCAGAACATGTCCATTTATGATATGCATTAATAAAATGTCCTTTCCCAGAGACCTGAGCAGGTACCCCTTCAGAAATTACAAGACTCATTGCATTAGTCCCAATATGAGCCTCATCCATATATGCACCAGTAATCATTTTTAGTTTAGAAGATTCTAATAATATTTTTTCATCTCCCACCACATTTAAAATACATCCTTCGCCGTCGCACAGTAATACAAAAAACTCGGAACCTCTTACAAAATCATATAAATGATTAATAAATGGAGATGCATTCAAAATAAGTTCACTGTTTTGCTCTAAGTTTTTCTGTAGTTCCTCGCCTTCAATAATTTTGGTGCTATGCGAATTCCCAGGTAATATTCCGGCTCCTATGCATCTTAAGTGAGAAGCTTCAATATAGCTCTCCATACTTTTTACCTTCCTTTATGTGTGAAGTCCTTTCAAATGGAGCCTTTTATAACATATCTTTTTAATTAATATATTTATATATCACTTTTTAAACTACTACAATATCATCTCCAGCTTTAATATATCCCTCTGTAAGTACCCTAGCAAATATTCCTTCTCTTGGCATTATACAGTCGCCAACTAGCTTCATAATTTCGCAACCTTTATGACATTCCTTTCCTATCTGTGTTACCTCGAAAAGTACCTCTCCCACTTTAAACTTAGTTCCCACAGGAAGCTCATACAAAATTATGCCTTCAGTAGTAAGATTCTCAGCGAACTTTCCTGAACATAAACCTTCTACCCCAGTAGCTTTCATCTTTTCAATACTCTCATTTCCAAGAAAACTTACCATCCTATGCCAATTACCTGCATGTGCATCCCCTTCAAGACCATGGTTTAATTTAAAAAAGCCTTTATCTATAGGGTGCTTTATCACACCTTTTTTCTCGCTTATATTTACAGCAATAACCTTTGCCATTACAATCCCTTCCTTTCAAATGTTCCTGATTTTCCTCCGGTTTTTTTTACAAGCATAATATTATTTATAACCATTCCCCTATCTATTGCCTTGCACATATCATAAATTGTTAGTGCAGCAACTGATACCGCAGTTAGTGCTTCCATTTCAATGCCTGTTTTTCCTATAGTCTTCGTGGTTGCAGTTATATCGATCTTAGTGTTTTCAATGTCAATCTTAAAACTAATGTCGCAGCCAGATATCATTATGGCATGACACATTGGTATTATCTGCGAAGTGCTCTTAGCACCCATAATTCCGCCCACCTGTGCTACAGCTAGTACATCTCCTTTTGAGATGTACCCTTCCTTTATTTTTTCTAGGGTTTCTCTTTTCATTGATATTGACCCAACTGCTACAGCCTCCCGAACAGTGTCAAGCTTTTCAGATACATCTACCATTTTAGCTCTTCCTTCTTCATTTATGTGAGTAAGTTCCATTGCAATGCTCCTTTCTTGTTTATTCTCATGCGCCTTATTACCCGCCTATTTGAGACATCACCTTAATACTTCTACTAACACTTTCCTCTTCAAGATGATGCTCAAGTGGTTTGTTAAAAATTGCTGATTTAAGTGCAGCTGTAAGCATCTCTTCATTATTTAGATATTTTCTAAGGTCTATTTCCTCAGCTGAATGAAGACATTGTTTAATTGTTCCTGTGGATGTAAGCCTTATTTTATTACAATCCCCACAAAATTTACAACTTACTGGACTAATGAAACCAATATTTCCTTTTGCTCCTTCAAGCTTGTACAATTGCGCGGTACTACTCTTTTGTGTTTCTATTTGAGTGAGCTCTGGATGAAGTCCCAGCATTTCCATAAAACTTAATTTATTTTTCTCATACATCTCAATACCTTCACCGATAGGCATAAGTTCTATAAACCTTATTTCTATTGGCAGTTCGCGAGTTAAGTTTAAAAAATCCTCAAACTCTGTATCATTAATACCTCTCATTAATACTGTATTTATTTTAACAGGTTTTAACCCAATAGTTAAACATTTGTCTATACTTTTCATTACTTTATCTAAATTTCCTATTCTTGTTATACTTTTAAATTTTTCACTATTTAAAGTATCAAGACTAATATTAACCCTTTTAAGTCCAGCCTTCTTTAAATCATCTGCCATGTCAGAGAGAAGAATACCATTTGTAGTTATAGCGATGTCATCTATCCCTTGTAGTTTAGAAGTTTCGTATATTAGTTTATCAATGTCTTTCATAACCAGTGGTTCTCCACCAGTATATCTTATTTTATTTATACCTAGAGTTGTAGCTACCTTTACA
>NZ_JAENWL010000331.1 GCF_016650095.1 Clostridium sp.
TAATCTAACATTTATTCCAGCTACTCTAGAAGCTACTGGATTTCCTCCTATTGCATACAATCGTCTGCCAAAAACTGTATTCGACATCACAAACCAAACAATGACTGTAAGAATAATCATAATTATAGAAAGCAATGGAATTTTACTCCAATCAGTTTGTCCAATATATCTAAATGAAGGAGGTATGTTTTCAAATATTGTGGCACCGCCTGTAACCCAAAAGGTTAATCCTCCGAGTATAGTTCCCATTGCAAGGGTTGTTATAAATGATAGTACTTTAAATTTTGTTACAACCCAACCATTGATATATCCTATCAGAAATGCAATTACAATTGGTATTATAAATGAAAGCCATATAGGTAGCCCCATAACTGACAACTTAGCTGCCATTACACCCCCAAGACTTGCCATTGCGCCAATCGCTAAATCAAATTCACCTACTGCCATTACTAATGTTGCCCCTATTGCAATAATAACTAATAGCGATATTTGCCTACTTATATTTATAAAATTATCTAAAGTCGCAAACGAGTCTGGACTTAAGATACTGAACCCAATAATAATCAGAATACCTGCAAAAACAGTTCCATAGGATTGCAATAATTTTTTCAAATTAATATTTCGCTTTTCATAAGACTTATTAATCATTTGAAATCCCCCCATTTTTATCTTGATCATAACATAGCTGCAGTACCGCTTCCGCGCTTAAATTTTCACAATCTCTCTGTGCAATTACTCTCCCATTATGCATTACTATAACTCTATCAGATACCTCTATTACCTCTTGTAAATCAGCTGATACAAATATAATCCCATGGCCTTTGTCTGCCTCATCCCATAATAGTTTATGAATTTCACCACGTGTCATTATATCAACAGCTTGCGTTGGTTCATCACAGAGAAATAAGTTTGGACTAGACATTAATGATTTTGCAAAAACAATCTTCTGTTGATTTCCCCCGCTTAACTCAAATACTTTTTGCTCTGTGCTAACTGCTTTAACATTTAGTTTTTCCATTTGATTAATTACATCAGTTTTTTCTTTTAAAGATTTTATTATTCCACCACGAGCATAATTTTTTAAAATAGATAAAGTCATATTTTCACGGATTGATATTCCCATTATGGTTCCCCGTGATCTTCTGTCCTCTGGAATTAAAACCATACCACTTTTTAATGAATTTTCAGGTGAAGATTTTTTAACACGTTTGCTATTAATTATAATATCACCACTTTTTTTTGCGCGGAGTCCATAAATAGTTTCTAATAGTTCAGTTCTACCTGTTCCTGCTAATCCAAATATCCCAACAACTTCTCCACTATTTACAGTTAAATTCACATTCTTTACTTTATCATCCATTGAACTTAAGTCACTTATTTGTAAAAGTATATCATCGCTAAGTTTGCCTAATTTCTTTCTTTTATTATAATGTATTGCTGAATTATCAGTCATAAGTCCAACCAATATATCCTTATTTGCATCTTGCCTAAGTAGCGTACCTGCTACCATTCCATTTCTAAGAACAGTAATTCTATCTGATAACCTAAATATTTCATCCAACCTGTGAGATACATAAATAATAGATGTCCCCTTTAATTTTAGATTGTTAATCAGTTTAAATAGAATCTCAGATTCCCTATCAGTTAAAGACGCAGTTGGTTCATCAAGTATAAGCAATTTACATTCAAACATCATGGCCCTTAGAATTTCTAATAAAGTACGTTCCACAGGAGTCATCCTTTGTGCAGTAACATTTAGTGGTATATTTATACCAAGTTCATCCATTAGATTAAGCGCAGTTTTCTCCATCTCTTTCCAATCAATAATAGAAGTATATTTAAATTTAGGGTAATCCCTCCCAAGGTACAAGTTCTCTAATCCTGAAAATGATGGTACTAGATGTCTCTCCTGATGGATTACGCTGATTCCTAATTTATGAGAAAATTGAGGGCTTGATATAATGGTACCTTTTCTTTGCCATATTATCACACCTGAATCTTCCTTATATACTCCTGTTAGTATCTTTATAAAAGTGGATTTCCCTGCTCCATTTTCGCCAACCAGTGAGTGTATCTCTCCATGTTCTACAGTTAAGGAAACATTCTGTAATGCATAATGCCCACCAAATTTCTTATCCATCCCTATTACCTCAAGTAATGGCATTTCATTCACCTCTCCTTAAAAAACAGAGACTTATTAAGCCCCTGTTTGTACTCTTTTATATGTTCATTGTTTAGAATCAAACAATGATATTTTTCTTACAATTATTTTTATTTAGAGATTAATGATGCAGGTGCATACATTTCAGTTTTCTCTACTGTTTTCCCTTGGAATACCAAATCCATCTGATTAACAACTATCTCAGCCATTCCTGCAAAGTTTTGTTTTACAGTTGCAACAAGTGGTGATCCCTTATTAATCATATCTACAGCTTGGCTTGTTCCATCAATTCCTATTACTATAATATCTTTTCTTCCAGCAGCCTCAATGGCTTGTGATGCACCAATTGCCGGCTCATCCCATCCACACCATACAGCAGTTATAGCTCCTGGTTGCTTATTTGCTAATAATAAGCTCTCCATCTGTTTACGGGAATTTTCAATTGGACCTGGAACCTGTACTTGTTGCTCTGTAACTAACTTTATCCCTGGGTTATCCTTCAACATTTTGTCAAGTTCCAAACTCCTTTTAAGAACTCCCGGATGTGCTCTATACGTTAGTGCAATTAAATTCCCCTTATTATCAAGTTTTTTAAATAAGTAGTCGGAAATCATTTGCGACATGGCTGTGTTGTCACTTGTTGCATTCATTGACATACCAGTTATATAACCAGAGTCACAACCAAAAACCGGAATTTCCTTTCCCGCTGCTTTTTCTATTTGAGTTTTAACCTGGTTAGGATCAGTACTAACTAATATTATAGCGTCAGTATTAGTTGCTATAACATCTTCCATACGACTTGCTAGTTGAGCAAAATCTCCCTTTGTATCAATAACATTTACCTTCCATCCCTTTTCAACAACCATTATCTTAAGTTTTTCTATCATCTCATTAGTTGTTACCGAGGATAAATATGGAGTTAAAATTGAAATTTTTTTCACAGATGATTTTTCAGAATTACTTCCACATGCAGACAAACTTAAGATCATACTTAGTCCCAGAATAATAGCAATAACTTTTTTCATTTTAAATCCCCCTTTTTTTATGTTTTAATTCAAAAAATAAAAAGCCCCCTACATGCATAAACATGTAGAGGGCGAATATTCTCGCGGTACCACCTCAACTTACCCTTGTAAAAACAAAGGTATCTCTCAAATACAGGAATAACTCCGATATCATATCCATATAACGGTGGAACCCGTGTCCCCTACTATTATTTCGGTTTCCTCTCGTAAGTCCATTCAAAATGTTCTAAAATATCAGGCTCACACTATTCCTGGCTCGCTGTAATTGTTAAACAAATTTACTATTCTTACTCATTGATTTTTCTGCTTTTTACTATTATATTGTGAATTCCCAAAATTGTCAACATAATTTATTATTCTTTAATTCAAGTGTGGAATGGAGCACATCATAAAAGGATTTCATACCCCTTCCGATTTTACTTGTTTTATTAATAATTTTTTAGAGTCTCTCTTAGTCTTACCAATCCATCCATCATTACCTTTGTTGGACACGCTATATTCATACGCTCATATCTTCCAATTTTTGAATGCTTCTGTACATAACTGCTTGAGGTGCTCCCTAAAGTAAAAACTTTCAGTTTTTACTACAACCTCGGAGGTCCTAACAAAAACTGAAAGTTTATGTTTGCTACACAAAATGACATCAGATATCCAAGTCAACCTCAGGAACTCCTGTTACCCTCAAAAACTTGCTTAGACACTTTACAATAAAATCATGATCCTTAACATGTGGCATATTAGAAACAGTAATTACGGCAACAACACAGCTTCCTTTTATTCTTATAGGAAACCCTCCACCACAAAAGACATATTGGCTATCGCTTAAACCATGGGTTACAACTTCTTCTTTAGTTATTTTTGAAACTATACTTGATCCTAGACTACTTCTTTCCATAAGCAAAACCGTATTAAATTTTCTATTCATCCAGTTCTGATTATTCAGATTAGTTTTATCTGTAGCATACTGAAAAATAATATTTCCATTAAGTTTACGAATGGATACCGCCAATTCAATACCATTCTTATGTATTTCCTCTACTACAAGTTGTCCTAGTTCCCAGGCGTCTTGGTTATTAAAATGTTCAAACTGAAGCATTTCTTCCTGCTTTATTACTAATTGTTCTGCTGCTTTATATTCCATA
>NZ_JAENWL010000022.1 GCF_016650095.1 Clostridium sp.
AAAAATTTATATAGATAAATATGGGATTAATGCAAAAGATATTGCCCAAAAATCATTAGCTTTTGGGGAGCCAATAGACACCACGAAAAATATAGAGGATATAATTGATGTATCCAATATACATGGGTGGTTACAAGAGGAGATTAGCTTTGTTGAAACTAGAACAGCATTTATAATAACAGAAATGATTAAAGAGTATGGAGAAGAAGCACAGGTCATTGCTGGGGAATGCTTTATGCAGCAAGGAAAAATTCTTGGGGAAACTTACATCCCAAAAGAAAATCCAGAAAAACCAGAAGAAATATTTAATGCACTTAATAATTATTTATTAGAAGGTATGCCTTGTGATAGAGTGACAAGAATTATAAAATCAGAAAATAATATATTAGAATGGGAAACGACAAGTTGCATTCATAAAAAATATTGGGAAATGGTAAATGGGGATATAAATATATTTTATAATTTTAGACATGCATGGATTAAAGCATTTATTAAAAATTCTAATGAGGAATATACATATAATTTTATTAAAGGTTTAGAGTATGATGGTATAATTGGAGTGAATCAAATTATAAGAAAGTAAATATGCTTAGAGAAATAATAATTAATGGTTTTTACGCATTAATGCTTGTTATGCACCCATGAATAGGAGGAGATTTAATGGAACCTAAATATGCTGTACTTCAAAAAGTAAGAGATGGAAAAAGAACTTATGGTGTAACACCTCATATTCCAGGGGGATTTATAACTGCAAAACAGCTTTCAAAAATAGCTGAGGTGTCTGAAAAATATAAAGGAATATTAAAAATTACATCAGGGCAGAGAATTGCAATATTAGGGCTTAACGCTGAAGATGTTGCAAAAGTATGGGAAGAGTTAGACATGCACCCAGGTGTTAAATCTCTAAACTCAGTGAAAAATGTTCACATGTGTCCCGCAGCATTTTGCAAAAGAGCAAAGCAAAATTCCTTGAAAATCGGTATGACTTTAGATAAGAGGTACCACGGCATGGAGATGCCTTGTAGAACAAAAATTGGGGTAGCTGGTTGTAGAAATGCTTGCACTAGTGTTTATGCTAGAGATTTAGGGGTAATAGGTGACAAAGAGGGATATCTTATAGTTGCAGGTGGTAGTGGAGGGTTTAACCCTAGAGTAGCTGATATTATTATAGATAAATTAACAGAGGAACAGGTACTGCTTGTGGTTGATACTTTAATGGAATATTATAAAGCTAATGGGAATATGGGAGAAAAACTAGGGGATTTTATTCAGCGAGTAGGTCTAGAGAAATTCAAAGAGGATATTCTCAATAAATCCATTCAGTAAAAATAATTTTGTAAGAACAAAATAGCGTTAAGAATGTTTTTAAACATTTTTAGCGCTATTTCCTTTTGTGTCGTATAAAAAAATAAAAGTCGTCTCGATTTAGAAAACTTATATTGCAGTATGAAAATTATTTTGGCATTAAATGAGTATATAAGCAAATACATATGGATAGCATAATAGTAAAAAGGAGAGATGAAATTTGAGAATTATGAGGGGAAGAGAATTAGGAAACGGAGAATATGAAAAATTTAAAAGTGAATTAGATAGACATGTTAATATTGAAGGCATAGACAGTAAATTAGTAAATATACCCACAATAGTTACAGGTCTTAATGAGGATGGCACCATAAGGCAAGAAGTGGTTGAGCCCAACGCATATGAGATAATTGACCAAAATAAAAGGTTTGAAGATTAGAATTATTTTTATTTTGGTGTAAATTTACAACAAGATATCCCAGATGACTGCTTTACGAGTATGGAAGGCAAATTCAATGATTTGAAACCATAAAATTTACAACCTTTAGGGAATGCAGGATTCCAAGTAATATAGTAATACACACATTTATAACAAATTATCTTTTCATTAGCCATAAAAAACTCCTTTAAGAAATTATAAAGATATAAATTTAATAATAGCATATTTTAGCATATAAAAAAATAGATATAGTTTATTTTAAAACTTATATCTATTTCTAAATAATAAAATTAACTTAGGCATCTGAAAAAACAGACTAGAATATTAACTAGTCATTTTTTCAGATGCCTTAACCACCTAGGGTCACATCCTGTTCATTATACCAATTTAAAGCATTTGATAAGTGCTCGGGTTTAAAATCAGGCCAAAAGTCATCTATAACATAAAAGTCAGAATATATGGATTGCAAGGGAAGAAATCCACTAAGCCGACGTCTACCACCCCAACGAATAATTAAATCCACTCTAGAAATATCATTAGTTTTTATGCAATTAAATATATTACTTCTTTTGCTACTTTTGTTTTGAGCAAGATTACTTAGATCCCATTCCCAACCATAGTTTACGAGAAAGTTTAGCTTTATACCACCCTTTCCAAATGTTTTACGCGAGGTGTAAGGAAGTAGTTCTTTAGGAAACATAGGTGAGTCACTATTTCCAACTACTAATAAATCAGCATCCTGTGTACTTAAAAGCTTTACTGCGTCTACACAAGCGGTGACAAAAGCTTCTCTCTGCAAGGTTGGTCTTTTTGTATTATCAGTAGTAAATCCATAATAAGTTATTTCTTTTACACCCATTTCTTTGCAAATTTTATACAAAGACAAACCAGGGTCTAGTCCAAAGGTATATCCTTTATCTTTTGATAAACCATTATCTACAGACCATCTTCTATTTCCATCGGGAATTACTCCGATATGATTTGGAACTCTCATCTTATCACCCTTTTATTGTGAATTTTTATAACTTATAGATAATAGTATATCCATTGTTGCTAAATTAATCCATATAATTAATGAGATTTAAATCTTTTTCTGTAACCACACTTTCTACATAATTCTTCAACCGCTTCTCTCCTAGAAAAGCCATTAAAAATGTCGATAGCCCGAGGGCTTTCAATTATTTTAGAAAAATGAGTTTCATGAATATTACCTAGGTTAATTACACCTTCACCATCAAGGCAGCAGGGTACTACTGTTCCGTCTACTAATATGGCTACTTGATTCCTAAGTCCATAGCAAAAACCAGGGCTTGTATCTTCTGGGATGTTTAAAGCTGGCCACTGAAATTCATGATCTTGGTTTAAATATACTTTATCACAAATTTTAATACCTCTACCTGGAATTATTTCCTCTTCAATTTTATAGGGCAACTTGAATGCATTTTCAATTACTAAAAGCAAGTCGTGATTTTTCTTAACCTCAAGATTTGTTGCATTATCCATATCTAGATTCCATAATCTTAGAGAGAATAAAGTATCAGTTATATCTATAGCCTCCTTAACAAAGGAAATGATATTATTAATATAATCATCTTTATTAGAAGTATGTTCGTTACCATCAAAGCTATGTAAGGAAAAATTGATTTGTCTTAGCGAAGGCGCAAGAATTATTTTGTCCCTCACTTTGCTTATCAAAGTTCCATTGGTAGTTATATTAACCTTAAAACCTTTTTTATAGCTTAAATCCAAGAATTCATCTAATTTAGGATGTAAAAATGGTTCCCCTTTAACATGAAAATATATATAATCGGTATGCGGTTTTATTTGGTCTAATATTTTGCTAAAGGTTTCTATCTTCATAAATTCAGGGGCCCTAAGTGTTTGCGGGCAAAAACTGCAGGAAAGATTACATACATTTGTAATTTCTATATAAAATTTTTTAAATCTTTTCATTTGAGATACTCCAATCGTAACTAGAATTTAGGGGGTTTTAAATAGTGACATACTGATTTTATCATAACATCCATATAGATTGTAGCATATAAAAATCTCAACTATTATATATTTATTTTAATCACGCTCTTAATTTATAAATGAATAATAATTTACTATAAAGCTAAAAATATATTTAAGTTTCAAAAGGAGGAAAAATATATGGCGGTATTAGGAAATCCATTCGTTGCAAATGTACCAAGACAAATGTCAAATGAAGAGTTAGCGCAAGCAATTCGTGTTGATATTGCTGGTGAACTAGAGGCTATTATAGGTTATGAAGCACATGTAATGTCTACATCTCATGAAATAGTTAAAAAAATTTTAAATCACATTGCAGATGAAGAAAGAAGACACGTTGGGGAACTTCAAGAAATTTTATATATGTTATCTCCAAAAGACTCTCAATTTATGGAAGAGGGTAAACAGAAAATTAAAGATCAGCAATCTAGTAATTTTAAGCAACTAATGCAGTAATTTTCATTATTCAAACATTTAATAGCGATAATATTATCTTATATATTAATTATAGTTGTTATTTTGCCATCCTTCTGGGTGGCATTTTCAATTTTCCTTAAAAAGTTCGTGGCAACTTGACCTTGTCTTATAGCTCTTTAAAAATAGATTGTAAAACTCATTTACAACTTGGGAATTTTCAATTTCTCCATTAATCTTTAATACTTCTATTGCTGCTTCTATTGTGCATAAGTTACCGTCTTTCACGCCTCTTCTTAAATCATACTTAGACTGGAAATCTGGTACTAATGAAATAATTGGAACTTTTTCTAGATAGGCACTTCTCCTAAATATTTTTCGTGCCTCTTTCCATGTACCGTCTATTATAATAAATGCAGGTATTTTACCTGTGTTTTTATATTCGACTTTTCGGACCTCTGTTTCATAATTTTCTATAGGGAAAAGTAAGAATGGTTTATATATTTCATTATTTAAATTTGCTACTAATTTTTCAGGTATCTTTGTTCTTTCCCAAAGAAAAATCTCAGTTGAATTTGGATTAACTAGAGCTAATATTCTTGCAGTATTAGAAGGTCTGTAAAATTCTTTTTCTGTAGATAGAATCCAAATTTTTGCATCAGTCTTTATTTTAGGTGCTTTATCACAAATGCAATTTATAAGTGGTAACCCACACTTACTACATCTATCATTTAGACTTGTTATTTGTTTTATTTTGTAACTTGAATTCATAGTTCCTCCTAATTTATACGATAAAGTATTCTAAACTTTGGGAAAATATTAATAAATAACCATCTGGGTCCATAATTAAAAATTCCTTCTGTCCTTTATTTCATTATACTACCATAAAATGTTATTATCAACGTTATTAAAAGCATGAAATTCAATAGAATGCTATTCAATTACCAGTAAAAATTCTTAATTAATCATCCATATAGTATAATTTAAAACACCAGCGAAGGATACCCAAGCAATATACGGAATCATAAGATAAGCGGCTGGTTTATCAATTCTATAAAACTCAAAAGTGGTTAGAAGAATAAATACTAATAATAGAAGTAATTCTAAAAAAGCTATTGCATATAGTCTAAATCTGAAAAATATGATGGACCAAAGAAAATTAAGGAATAGCTGAATACCATATAGAACTAATGCTTTTCGTACACCTTCACCAGACTTACCTTTCATCCAAATCCTGTAGGCAGCTACAGCCATTAAAAAGAATAGTATGGTCCATACTACAGGGAAAACCCATCCAGGAGGTGAAAAGGAAGGTTTATTGAAATTTTCATAGGTATTTTGCGGGGTCATACTCAAAAAACCACTTAAAAATCCTATGCCTTGTGCGAGTAAAATACTAATAATAAGAGCGACAATGCTTTTTTTACCGTCTACCTTAAAAATATTAAACATATTTTATCCTCCTTTCTATGCTTACTTTTAACAGGCTTATTAGTAATAAAATAGTAATTTAAATGATATATTATATAATATATTTATTTAGAAGATATTTTATACCTATGAGGGTTTTGGTAATTGGTGAAGTGTAGTGCGATTGTTAGAGAAGCTAGTAATATAAAGAGAGCGTGCAGTTTAACATTATAAGTTAAACTGCACGCTCTCTTATTTTATTTTTTCCATCTTTTCAATTTATGAGTATTTCTTGTTAAAAATATTGCCAAAAATTTAGGGATTTTCATTTCTGCTAACTTTGTAGTTACTATTGCTCTCATTTCAAGGACAGTAATATTAGGCTGAGTAAATTTACCATTTTCATAACAGCGACTGCAATACATTTCACTTAATCTTCCGTCTGATTCCGTTCCGCCACCCTTTTCATCCTTACTCAAGGGCATACCACAACTTTGACAAGTGTCATATTTTTTTTTCATAACTCACACCCCATCTCCAGTATATAAATTAAACTTATAGTTACATTTTAACCTATAACTTGTAAATTGAATATATAAATCATTATATTTTTATTCGAACGATTTGAATGTATGAATAAATAGTTATCACGAATATAAGAAGTCATTTCCATATTAGAAGCTTAAATGATATTATATATATTATAGTAGAAATTTTACTAAAGACAAGCCTAATATTACAATTACAAATAATTTTTGAAATATAGTAAATACTAAAGAATAATTTAATAAAAAATTCGATTATAATAAAATACACAAAATAGTCATAAAATACTTTTATCTTGACATATAATATAAAAATATATATACTTTGACTATCAAACTATTTGAAAATCAAAGTAAAGGGAGCGGATAATTATGAAGTTACCTCCTTTAAAAATTGGAGAATTAATAGCAAATATTCCTATAATTCAAGGCGGTATGGGGGTAGGAGTATCTCTTTCGGGTCTTGCATCAGCTGTTGCAAATGAAGGCGGGATTGGTATAATATCTACTGCTCAGATTGGATATACTGAAGAAGACTTTGGAACAAATGCAAGGGAAGCAAATATAAGAGCATTAAAAAATGAAATCAGACGCGCTAGAGAATTAAGTCCTAAGGGTATTATCGGAATAAATATTATGGTAGCTATGAATACTTATGAAGAAATAGCAACAGCTGCGCTAGAAGAAGGTATAGATTTAATAATATCAGGTGCAGGACTTCCACTTAATTTACCTAAAATAGCTAAAGGATTTAATGCAAAGCTTGCACCTATAGTATCATCTGCAAAGGCAGCTACAGTTATATCAAAAATGTGGGATAGGAAAAATAATTGTGCCGCAGATTTAATTGTTGTTGAAGGCCCTGAAGCTGGTGGACACCTTGGGTTCTCTATGGAAGCATTAATAGAAAAGAAAGCCAAAGATCTAAAGGACTTAGTTAAAGAAGTTATTGAGGCAATTAAGCCTTTTGAAGAAAAGTATAATAAAAAAATCCCAGTGGTAGCTGCTGGCGGAATTTTTACTGGTGAAGATATTGCTGAGCTTATAAAGCTTGGTGCAGCGGGTGTACAGATGGCTACTAGATTTGTGGCTACTGAGGAATGTGATGCTAGTTTAGCTTTTAAAATGGCATATATTAATTCGAATAAGGAAGATATAAGGTTAGTACAGAGCCCTGTAGGCATGCCAGGGAGAGCAATTAACAATAAATTTATGAAGATAGTTTCCGAAAAGGGATGTAAAGTCGACAAATGCTATTTATGCATCAAGGAATGCAATCCAAAAACAACCCCTTATTGTATTACAGAAGCGTTAATACAAGCAGTAAAAGGTAATTTAGATGAGGGACTTATTTTTGTGGGAAGCAATGCCTACAAAGTGGATAAAATCGTGACAGTTAAAGAACTTATGAGTGAACTCGTGGAAGCGGCAGAACGAGTTTTTTAAATTTACAACAGACTCAAAATTTTCATATTTTGGTTGAAATATTGACAAATAACAGTTCCATAGATATACTTTGACTATCAAAGCATATGAAAATTATAGTATGGGAAATGGTGATAAATATGAACAAAGCTGTTGGTGTTATTAATGATCTTCTAGTAGAGACCTTTAGCGACATATTACAAATAGAGCAGAGGGCACTTAGAGAAGGGGTACTTAAGGACATATCTATAACAGAAATACATACCATTTATGCAATAGGCATGTATGAGTATAGAACTATGTCGGAAGTAGCCCAAGATCTTAAAATCACTTTAGGCACTCTTACTGCAGCTATTAACAAACTTTTAAAAAAAGGGTATGTAGATAGAAAAAGAGGAGAAGAGGATAGAAGATCAGTAATGATTACACTTACTAGAAAAGGAAAGCTAGCCTATAGAATACATGATAAATTCCATTCTCATATGGTACACGCAACTATAGATGGGTTAAACGCAGAAGAAGAAGAGGTACTAATAAAATCTCTTGAAAAATTAAATAATTTCTTCAAAGAAAATTATAAATTGTAAATTGTAAGGTTAATGAAAGGGGCAATTAAGCAATGAATGAGGTACAAATAATTGGTACGGGAAGTTATGCTCCGTTAAACATAATGACTAATCACCAACTATCAGAAATTGTAGATACTTCTGATGAATGGATAGTTTCTAGGACAGGTATAAAGGAGAGACATATATCACAAGGTGAAAACACTTCAGACTTAGCTACTAAAGCCGCCTTAGAAGCATTAAAGGATGCTAATGTTAAAGCAGAAGATATAGATCTGATAATTCTCGCAAGTACGTCACCAGATCAATTTGTTCCTGCTACTGCATGTATAGTTCAAGGGAACATTGGTGCTGATAATGCTATGGCATTTGATATATCAGCAGCCTGTACGGGGTTTATATTTGCCCTAAATATTGCGGTGCAATTTTTAAAAACTGGAAACCGCAAAAGAGCCTTAATAATTGGTGCTGAGGTACTATCTAAGATTGTTGATTGGACAGATAGAAGCACTTGTACACTCTTTGGAGATGGTGCAGGAGCAGCAGTAATTGAGGTAGGTAATAAAAGAGGAATTATTTCTGTGGATTCATGTTCAGAAGGTAAAAAGGCTCAATGTTTAACTTGTCCGACGGTGGATGTAAAAAACCCTTTTACAACTGGAAATGAAGATTTTAAAGCAACAATAAGTATGGATGGCAAAGAAATTTTTAAGTTTGCAGTAAATACTATTGAAAGTAGCATAGATAAAATTTTAAAAGAGAATAATTACACACTAGATGATATTAAGTATGTAGTTTGTCATCAAGCAAATGCTAGAATAATAGATTTTGTTGTTAAAAGATTGAAGGCTGACAAAGAGAAATTTTTTGTTAATTTAGATAGGTATGGAAATACTTCAGCAGCAAGTATAGCTATAGCAATAGATGAAATGAATAAGACGAATTTACTTACAGCTGGAGATAAAATTATACTTGTAGGCTTTGGCGGTGGATTAACCTACGGAGCTGCATTAATAGAATGGACAATTAGTAAATAAAATATTAGGAGGAATTAGTAATGGTATTTGAAAAAGTTAAAAATGTAATAGTTGAACAATTAGGTATAGATGAAGCAGAGGTAACAATGGAGGCAAATTTTGCAGATGATTTAGGTGTAGATTCTCTCGAAATATTTGAAATTGTAATGTCATTGGAAGAAGCATTTGAAATCGAAATACCAAATGAAGATATAGAAAACATTAAGGATGTAAAGGGAATTGTTAAATATATAGAAGCAAAACTAAAATAATAGGAATTACTGGGTTAGATGATTAGAGAGCTGAACTACTAAGTATATTAAAATTTAGTTTCCTTCAGTATGTTAAAAAGTATATATTACATGAGATATAGTTTGGTAATATATACTTTTTTTCTATAATTGTCTGACCCTAACTATATATTTTAAGGAATCAAGGAGGGATAACAATTAATAATTGTTATCTACTTGTTAGGAATGCAGGAGGGATAACAATTAATAATTGTTATCTACTTATTACGAATGCAGGAGGGTCAAAATGTTTAATTCCGTATTTTTTGAAGATTTAGGTGTGAAATATCCTATAATACAAGGTGGAATGGCTTGGGTTGCAGAAAGTAGCTTAGCATCTGCAGTTTCGAATGCAGGTGGATTAGGTATTATAGCAGCAGCAAATGCACCGACTGATTATATAAGAGATGAAATTAGGAAAGCAAAGAAGTTAACAGATAAACCTTTTGGAGTGAATATTATGCTCTTAAGTGAGAATGCAGAAGAAATTGCACATCTCGTATGTGAAGAGGGGGTTAAGGTTGTTACTACTGGGGCAGGGAATCCAGGTAAGTACATGGAACTTTGGAAGGCACATGGGATTAAAGTAATACCAGTTGTTGCGTCAGTGGCTCTTGCTAAGCGGATGGAGAGAGCGGGTGCAGATGCAGTTATTGCAGAAGGTTGTGAATCTGGAGGACATATTGGTGAACTTACAACTATGGCATTAGTGCCTCAGGTTGTTGATGGAGTTAATATACCAGTAATCGCCGCAGGTGGAATAGGCGATGGACGCGGCGTGGCAGCAGCATTTATGCTTGGAGTACAGGGAGTTCAAGTAGGAACAAGGTTTTTAGTGGCAAATGAATGTACTATACATGAAAATTACAAAAAGAAGATATTGGGAGCAAAGGATATAGATTCAGTGGTCACAGGGAGATCTACAGGTCACCCTATTAGGGTTTTAAAGAATAAGTTATCAAGACAGTTCCAAAAGCTTGAGAAGGAAAATGCTCCAGTAGAGGCATTAGAGGAACTCGGACGTGGATGTCTACCAAGAGCAGCAAAAGAAGGCAATATGGAGATGGGATCTGTTATGGCAGGACAAATTGCAGGACTTATAAAGAAAGAACAAAGTTGCATGTCAATTATAGAAGAAATGTTTACAGAGGCAGAGCAAGCTATTAAAAAATTTAAATAAATGAGATTATCTTAATTTGACATAAATGAAATTAATAACAGAATTGAAGGTTAAGAACAGCTGCTAAAATGATGATTAACTACACTGAAAGTGCGATTAAGGAGGGAAATTATGAGTAAAATTGCTTTTATTTTTCCCGGTCAGGGAGCCCAATATATTGGGATGGGCAAGGAATTATTTGAGAATATAGATGCATGTAAAAATATATTTAATATAGCAGATAAAGAGCTTAATTTTGAATTAAGTAAACTTTGTTTTGAGGGAACAGTTGAAGAGTTAAATATCACAGAGAATACTCAACCAGCTATTTTAACTACTAGTATAGCAGCGCTTATGGCGTTAAAAGAACATGGCATAAAATGTGATGTAACTGCAGGACTTAGTCTTGGAGAGTACTCAGCACTTGTTTGTAGTGGAGCTATGGAATTCAAAGACGCTGTTGCGCTTGTTAAAAAGCGTGGAAGATTCATGCAGGAGGCTGTGCCGGTAGGGATAGGAACTATGGCGGCTATAATAGGCCTTGCGGCTGATTTAGTTGAAGAAGCTTGTAGTGAGGCTAGCACTTCGGGGATAGTAGAGATTGCTAATTTAAATTGCCCAGGACAAATAGTAATTGCCGGGGAAATAGTGGCGGTAGAACTTGCTTGCGCATTGGCGGTAGAAAAAGGTGCAAAGAAAGCAGTGATTTTACCAGTAAGTGCACCATTCCATACTTCTATGTTAAAACCAGCAGCTGAGAAGTTGGAGATTGAACTTGAAAATATAGAGCTTAAAGATATTACTATTCCAGTAATGACAAATGTAAATGGTGATTATGTAAAGAGTAAGGATGATATAAAAGCTAATTTAAAACTTCAAGTTATGAGTTCTGTTTTATGGGAAACAATTATAAGAAATATGATAAAGGATGGTATTGATACTTTTGTAGAGATAGGTCCGGGTAAGGTATTACGTGGCTTTATTAAGAATATAGATAGAAAGCTTACAGTGGTAAATGTAGAAGACATGGCATCTTTAGCTAAAGCAGTAGAGCTTCTTAAACAGTAAAACGTTAAAGCAGTAGTGCTGATTAAATAGTAATGAACTATGAAAGATGTAAAGGAGAGCAAATTTATGTTGAAAGGCAAAACAGCAGTAGTTACAGGAGCTAGTCGTGGAATTGGAAGGGCTATAGCTATAAAACTTGCAAAACTTGGAGCAAATGTAGTTGTTAATTATAGAAATAGTGTTGATGCAGTGCAGGGCGTTGTTAAAGAAATAGAAGCGTTAGGAGTTAAAGTACTAGCGGTTCAGGCTGACATAAGTAGCTATAGTGATGTAGAGTATATGATGAAAAAATGTATTGAAGAATTCGGAAGTATAGATATTTTAGTTAATAATGCTGGTATAACAAAAGATGGCCTTTTAATGAGAATGAAGGAAGAAGACTTTGATAGTGTTATAAATATTAATCTGAAGGGTGCTTTTAATTGCACAAAGCATGTATCAGCCTTAATGCTTAAACAGCGACGTGGAAGAATAATAAACATATCCTCAGTGTCTGGGCTAACAGGAAATGCAGGCCAAGTGAATTATTCATCTGCAAAGGCAGGAATTATAGGCATGACAAAGTCTGTTGCTAGGGAATTTGCAAGTCGTGGAATCACTTGTAATGCAGTAGCCCCTGGATATATCCAAACAGATATGACGAGTGCACTGCCTGAGAAGGCGAAGGATGCTATAATGAGCACTATTCCCCTAAAGAGACTTGGAAAGCCAGAAGATGTGGCAAATGCAGTGGCATTTTTAGCCTCAGAGGAAGCTTCATACATAACAGGCCAAGTTATAAACGTTGATGGCGGAATGGTAATGTAATCTTATAAACAATTAATACAGAGCCCTTGGGTGATGAAGCATTTTTTGGTTATAATTAAAGGAGGGTTTACTTTATGAAAAATAGAGTTGTTATAACAGGCATGGGAGCAGTTACTCCTGTAGGAAATGATGTAAATAGTTTTTGGAACAATATAAAAGAAGGTACTTGTGGCATAGATGTAATTAAAGCTTTTGATATTACTAACTTCAAATGTAAACTGGGTGCAGAGGTCAAGGATTTTGATGTAACCGTAGCTCTGGACAAAAGAGAAGCTAGAAAAATGGATAAATATTGTCAATATGCAATGGTTGCAGCTGACGAAGCGGTTAAAAACTCAGGACTTGATTTAGAAGCTATAGATAGTGAAAAGTTGGCTGTAATAGTTGGTTCTGGAATAGGCGGAATAGGCACTATTGAGCAAGAACATACAAAACTTATGGAAAAGGGACCAAATAGAGTGACTCCATATTTAATACCTATGATAATAGGTAATATGGCAGCTGGAAACATTGCAATAAAGTATGGTGCTAAAGGTATGTGTTCTAGTGTAGTTACAGCTTGTGCTACAGGAACTAATGCAATAGGAGATGCTTTTCATTTGATTCAAGATGGAAGAGCAGACATAATAATAGCTGGAGGCGCAGAAGCTTCAATAACGCCACTTGCTTTAGCAGGGTTTGCGTCGCTAACAGCTTTAAGTAAAAGTGAAGATCCTTTAAGAGCATCGATTCCTTTTGATAAAGAGAGGGATGGGTTTATTATGGGAGATGGTGCAGGCATAGTTATACTTGAATCTTTAGAGCATGCTCAAAAGAGAAATGCAAAGATATATGCAGAGATGAAGGGTTATGGAGCAACTTGTGATGCCTATCATATAACTTCACCATCACCAGATGGAGAAGGAGCAGCAAGATCAATGCTAATGGCACTTAATGATGGAGATGTTAAGGCAGAAGAAGTATCTTACATCAATGCACATGGAACGAGCACTAAGGTCAATGATAAGTTTGAAACTGTAGCAATAAAGGCTGCGTTTGGAGAATATGCATACAAAATACCTATAAGTTCAACAAAGTCTATGACAGGACACTTGCTCGGAGCAGCAGGAGCTATAGAAGCTATAGTATGTGTAAAGGCCTTAGAAGAAGGGTTTATACCAGCAACTATAGGATATAAAGTGCCAGATGAAGATTGTGATTTAGATTGTGTTCCAAACCTAGGCAGAAAACAGGAACTTAAATATGCAATGTCAAATTCTTTGGGATTTGGTGGTCACAATGCTACTTTACTATTAAAAAAATGGGATGGTAAATAATTATGGATTATAAAAATATTGGAGAGCTAATAAAAACAGTTAGTGATTCTGAGCTTACTTCTTTTGAAATTGAGACAGAAGGAATTAGGATTAAGATGGAGAAAAAAGAGCAACAAGTGGTAGTAGAAAGAATACTTGAATCTACTGCACCTGTAGAGTCAGTTACTAATGATTCATTAACTAGAGAAAATACAGCTACAAACCAAGTGCCTGTAGAAAGAATTGATAACAATACAGTTAGCGCTATAGAAAATGAAGCGAAGGGAATAACCGCTGAAAATTTATTTGTAGTCAAATCACCAATTGTTGGAACTATGTATTCTTCTCCCAGCGACGAAGCACAGAATTTCGTAAAAGTTGGTTCAGTTATTAAAAAGGGAGACGTTCTTTGTATTTTAGAAGCTATGAAGCTTATGAATGAAATTGAAAGTGAAGTAGATGGAGAAATTGTAGAAGTATTAGTTTCAAATGAAGATATGGTAGAGTACGGACAGCCACTATTTAAAATACGTAAAAGTTAGTGGTGAAAGGTGGAAAAATTAATATGGAAAATATAAAAGGTACCACTTTGGATATAAAACAAATTCAAGAGATTATTCCTCATAGATATCCATTTTTATTCGTGGATAAAGTAGAGGAATTAGAGCCAGGCAAGAGAGCTGTTGGCTATAAGAATGTTACTATGAATGAGTATTTCTTTCAAGGTCATTTTCCAGAGGAGCCTGTACTTCCAGGAGTAATAATTATTGAGGCTTTAGCACAAGTTGGAGCGGTAGCACTTTTAAGTATGGAAGAATACAAAGGAAAAATTGCTTACTTTGGTGGTATTAATAAAGCAAAATTCAGAAAAAAGGTTGTTCCAGGAGATGTTCTAAAGCTTGAGGTGGAAGTAATCAAAATGAAAGGCCCTGTTGGAATTAGTAAGGCGGTAGCTACAGTAAATGGAGTAAAAGTAGCTGAAGCTGAATTTACGTTTGCAGTAGGTAAATAAACACTAAGAACACTTTAGCTAATAATTTCAAGTGTGGGGAAGGTAAATAATATGTTTAAGAAGATATTAATTGCTAATAGAGGCGAAATAGCGGTAAGAATAATTCGGGCGTGCAATGAAATGGGTATTCGAACTGTGGCAGTATATTCTGAGGCAGATAAAGAAGCCCTTCATATTCAAATGGCAGATGAGGCTGTGTGTATTGGACCTGCTAAATCTAAAGATAGTTATTTGAATATGCAAAATATCTTAAGCGCCACAGTGCTTACGGGTGCAGAGGCAATTCATCCAGGGTATGGTTTTTTATCTGAAAATAGTAAATTTGCACAGATGTGTGAGGAATGTAATATAAAATATATAGGGCCAAATTCACAAAATATTGATAACATGGGCAATAAGTTAAAGGCAAGAGAAATTATGATAAAGGCTGGAGTACCAGTAGTACCTGGATCTTGCGGAGCTGTTGAATCTGAAACAGATGCGTTAATGGAAGCTGAAAAAATAGGATACCCAGTAATGATAAAAGCTTCAGCAGGTGGCGGAGGGCGAGGTATAAGAGTTGTTAGCAAAGTAGAAGATCTTATATCAGCGTACAATACTGCAAGGGCTGAGGCTAAAACTAATTTTGGTGATGATACAATGTACATGGAAAAATTTATAGAAGAGCCAAGGCATATAGAGTTTCAAATACTTGCAGATGAGCATGAAAATGTTATTCATCTTGGTGAGAGGGACTGTTCTATTCAAAGGCGTAATCAGAAGTTAATAGAAGAGGCACCAGGGGCTGTAATGACAGAAGAACTTAGAAAACAGATGGGCGAGGTTGCAGTTAAAGCGGCTAGATCCATTAATTATAAAAATGCTGGAACTATAGAGTTTTTACTAGATAAGCATGGTAAATACTATTTTATGGAGATGAATACACGCATACAGGTGGAACATCCGATAACAGAAATGATAACTGGAGTAGATTTAATTAAAGCTCAGATAGAAATTGCTTCTGGTCAAGTGCTTCCTTATAAACAAGAGGACGTAAAAATTGAGGGGCATGCTATTGAATGTAGAATAAATGCAGAAAACCCTAGTAAAAATTTTATGCCAAGTCCAGGTGAAATAAAATCACTTCATCTTCCAGGGGGATATGGAGTAAGAATTGATAGTGCGGCATATCAAGGTTACAAAATTCCACCTACCTATGACTCCATGATAGGCAAACTTATTGTACACGGAAAAGATAGAAAAGAAGCGCTTTGTATAATGAGAAGGGCCCTCGGAGAGTTTATAATAGAAGGCGTGGATACTAATATAGACTTCCAATTTAAAATAGTAAATAATGAAAATTTTATAAGTGGAAACTTTGATACTAGTTTTATTAGTAAAGAATTTAAAGATATTTAAAAGTAGTTAAATTCATACTGGAATCTATTACCTAAAAGTTTTATACTGTAAGTGAGGGTATCTATTTTTGATGCTATAGATTATAGTATAGGTATGTTTTTAGAAAGGGGCAACTATATGTTTGAGTTTAACCGTATATTTAAAAAGAGCAAATATATTGAGGTTAGGAATTTAGAAAATGAAAATGGTGAGAAAAAACCTAATATACCTTCAGGAATGTGGGTTAAATGTGAAACTTGTGGTAAAATTCTTTATAGTAAGGATTTAGAAAGTAGTATAATGACCTGTGAAAATTGTAGAACTCACTTTAGAATTGGATCGAGAGAAAGAATAAATTACACTATAGATAAAGACACTTTTATAGAATACGATAAGAATATGATCTCAGATAATCCTATAGAATATGAAGGATATGAAGAAAAATTACAAATTTTACGTGATAAAACCTTATTAAATGAAGCGGTACTAACTGGAGAAGGAAAGATAAATGGACAGGATACTGTAATTGCAGTGATGGATAGTAATTTTATGATGGGAAGTATGGGCAGCGCTGTTGGAGAAAAAATTACAAGGGCAATTGAAAGAGCAACAGAAGCTAAAAAACCAATTATTATTTTTACAGCCTCAGGTGGAGCTAGGATGCAGGAAGGTATATTTTCACTAATGCAGATGGCTAAAACTAGTGCTGCGATTGCAAGGCATAATAAAAAAGGTGGCCTTTATATAACTGTTCTTACAGATCCAACTACAGGGGGAATTACAGCAAGTTTTGCTATGCTAGGAGATATAATCTTAGCAGAGCCTAATGCATTAATAGCGTTTGCAGGTAAAAGAGTTATCGAACAAACCATAAAAGAGCAATTACCTGAAGGTTTTCAAACAGCAGAATTCTTGCTCCAAAAGGGATTTATTGATAAGGTAGTGGATAGAAAAGCTATGAAAGACACTTTAACTGAAATATTAATAATTCATTCATAGCTACAAAAAAGATAAAAGTAACGATAGGGAGTGAGATTTTATGGTAACTTTGCCTTTTGAAAAGCATATGTATGAACTTAAAAGTAAAATAGATGAACTAAAGAATTTAGCTTTAGAACAAAATATGGATTTAGGAAAAGAAATAAGACAGCTTGAAATTAAGCTGTATAATATGCAAAAGGATGCCTATAAAAACTTAACTGCTTGGGACAAAGTAGGCATTGCAAGGCTGGTGGAACGCCCTACTGCTCTTGATTATATAAATCGAATTTTTGATTCGTTTATGGAACTACATGGTGACAGGTATTATGGAGATGATTTTGCTATTGTGGGCGGAATTGCACAAATTAATGGTATTTCTGTAACAGTTATAGCCCAGCAAAAGGGGAATAACACCAAGGAAAATATAAAGAGAAACTTTGGTATGCCTAGTCCTGAGGGATATAGAAAAGCTTTAAGACTTATGAAACAAGCGGAAAAGTTTAATAGGCCGGTTATTTGTCTTGTAGATACTCCGGGGGCATATTGCGGACTTGGTGCAGAAGAAAGAGGTCAAGGCGAGGCAATTGCTAGAAATCTTATGGAAATGTCAACTTTAAAAACACCAGTAATATCAATAGTTATAGGAGAAGGTGGAAGTGGTGGAGCACTAGCTATGGCTGTAGCAGATGAGGTTTGGATGTTAGAACATGCGATTTATTCTATTTTATCACCTGAGGGTTTTGCTAGTATATTATTTAAAGATGCAAGTCGTGCTAAAGAAGCAGCTAATACAATGAAAATAACAGCTCAAGATTTAATTAATTTTGGAATTATAGATAGAATTATAAAAGAACCCCTAGGGGGAGCACATACTAATGTAGATGAGATGGCAGCAAGGATTAAACGTAATCTAGAAGAGTCAATTAATAGATTAATAAGTGAACCTATAGAATCATTACTTACTAAGAGATATTATAAATTTAGAAAGATTGGCAAGGTAATAGAATAAATAAAAAATTTATAGAATAATTTTTATTTTGGCGTGTTTAAGAAAAGTATATATACTTTTCTTTTTTTTTTGGTATTGAAGTGTATGTATAAATCATACATAATAGAAGGTAGGAAAATATTTAAGAGAATGACAAAGGGGAATTAAGTTATGAGTAAAACACATAGTGAGACAATTTTAGTAATAGATTCGGGATGCGATTTACCTTTAGACTATATTGAACAAGACAATATAGTACCCTTAGGCTTAATATGTAATTTTAAAGGTGAAGCAATAGAAGATGAATTTGGGAAAAATTTTATTCGTAAGGATTTTTATGATGCTTTAAGGCAGGGAGAGATGCCCACTACGTCACAGATAAATAGTCAAAGATATGAAGAAATTTTTAGAAAGTATGCGATGGAACAAAAATCTATTATATATATTGCCATGTCTTCTGCATTAACAGGAACAATAAATAGTGCAAATATAGCAAGAGAAACGATACTTGAGGAGATTCCAGAGGCAGATATAAGTATTGTTGATAGCAAATGCGCAAGCCTAGGACAGGGACTTTTAGTTTATTATGCTTATGAAATGTTAAAAAAAGGAGCTTCTAAAAAAGAGATTGTCACCTGGCTTGAGGGAAATAAACTTAAGATTAACCATTGGTTTACAGTAAATGATTTAAATCATTTAAAAAGGGGGGGGAGAATATCTAGTTCTGCTGCAGCTGTTGGTACATTATTAAATATTAAACCTGTTTTGTTTGTGGACGATGAAGGACGACTTACTCCATTTTCTAGGTGTAGAGGTAGAAAAAAGGCAATAAACACATTAGTCCAAAAATTTAGGGAAAGAACTGATCCTAGTAAAGAGCAAGTTATCGCAATAGGTCACGGGGATTGTCTTGAAGAGGCATTAGCTTTAGAGGCTTTAGTTAGAGAGCATGGGAATGTTAAAGATGTCATCTTAAATTATGTAGGTACAGCCATAGGGTCTCATACAGGACCAGAAATATTAGGATTATATTTTATAGCTGAGAAAAGATAAGAGTTGAATTATATTAAGGGCAATAAAATCGCAATTATAATTTCGTGTAAAGGTAAAAGGGAGATGTCGTGGGACACCTCCCTTAAAACTATTCTGTTTCTTTTCCTAATTTCTTAGATTCTTTAGAAACTCCTATTTCATTTGCGGTTTCCATTTTCATCTTATCTAATTCCTTGCCTGTTTTTTGTCCGGCCTTCTTATTATCTTTACTGTTTTTGTTATTTTTATGTGACATTGTATAAACCTCCTTATAATTAAGAGTACAAAGCAATTACTAATTGCTTACCCCTTGATATTTTACATTTCAATATTAATATAACCAAATTTGTTAAATATATGC
>NZ_JAENWL010000381.1 GCF_016650095.1 Clostridium sp.
CTTAAAAAGGATGGAACAATAGACGAAATAATGAAAAAATATCTGTGAAATACTTGAAAATTTATAAGTAAAAATGAAGATACTAATTGAAAAGGAAGTAGATTATGCAAAAACTTTATTATGAAGACGGATATATAAAGGAATTTACAGCTGAGGTTTTAGAGATAAAGGAAAAAGATGGGTATTATCATGTGGTTCTAGATAAAACAGCATTTTTCCCAGGCGGTGGTGGACAATTTTGCGATTTGGGTAAAATAGACAGTAGCCAGGTTAGTGAGGTTTATGAAGAAAATGGAGTTGTTTATCATGTTACAAAGCAAAAGTTTATAAAAACGCATAGCGTAAAATGTTCTATAGATTGGAAAAGAAGACAAGATGGAATGCATCAGCATTTAGGTCAAGCCGTGCTTTCGGGATGCTTTTTTAAATTATTTAATGCAAACACTTTAAGTTTTCACTTAGGAAATGATGTTAGTACAGTAGATATTAAAGGACATTTAGATGAAGAGAAAATCATGGCCGTTGAAAAATATGCAAATAAGATTATTGGAGAAAATATTAATGTTCAATCTTTTGTGGCAGAAGAAACAGAACTAAAAGAGTTAAATTTAAGAAGAGATTTGCCAAAAACAAATGAAGAAATAAGGATTGTTAAAATTGGAGATTTAGATATTAGTGCTTGCTGTGGAGTTCACCCAAAGTCTACACAGGAGCTTAGAATGATAAAAATAAATAGATGGGAAAAGCATAAGGAGGCTACTAGAGTCGAGTTTGTATCAGGTAGTAGAGCAATTGAGGGCGCGCTAAAGAAGGATAAGTTTTTGTCTGATATATGTAGATACTTAAGTTGTAACGATGAAGAGGCTATAAAAAGCATCAAGAATTTAAAGGAGCAGGTAAAAGCTACATTGGATGAAAATAAGAGAATAAGTGATCAAGTAGCTTCATTTGAACTAAAAGCTATGATAGAAAATCCAAATAAAATAGGCAGCTACACAGTAATAAAAAAAATATATGATTGTGAAGATGTAAAATATGTAAGTAAGGTAGCTACAAAACTAGCTTTGAAGGAGAATACCATAGCATTAATGGCAGTGAAAGACGAAGAAAAGGTAAACTTAATCTTTTCTGCGTCTAAGAACATTAAAGGTATTAATATGAATGATTTATTAAAGGATACCCTGTCACATATTGATGGAAGAGGCGGTGGAAGTCAGTTTTTAGCACAAGGGGCAGGAATGAATGTTAATCTTAATTCTGCCATGGATTTTGCCATAATAAAATTGAAAATGTTAATAAAATAAAAGAATACATTGATAGATAAACCACTTTGAGAAGGGTTTATCTATTTTCATTTATTATGTCTATTAAAATCTTCATTCGTTCATGAATATCTGGTTCTATATTATCACGATTATAATGAAAATCATTTGGATCTAATAAGTAACTATGAGTTATTCCAAATAAGTTTTTATTCTCCTTAATTCCATTTCTGAGCATTTCTGAAAGCTTTTCAATATTAAAATATTCAAGTCTTAACTCTTCATTTTCATTTTGTGCGTAAACGGGTAAAGACGTTAATATATTTTTCGTTACTTTATATTCAGGTCTGTAAATATTGTGAGATTCATACTTTATGGTAGTTATCTCTGATAATATTTTTTCAGTATTATCATCTATTGAAAAATACCCTCCACGAAAAGCTTCAATAGGTTCTATACCGAGTTTTGTAATATATTCGTAACAATGCTGTATTATAAGCTTTTGCTGATCATAAGTGTAGTATGATATTAAATCTTCATCGCTTTTTATAAATGGACATAATTCCTCTATACATTCTGGCATATTATTAGGATGAATATGAAGGCCAAAAATAACTTTATAATTATTTTTTATTTTTTCTATTAGATGTAATTCATTCATCATTTCCGCAAAGTATGGAGTTATAAATAAAAGAGTATATATATTATTTTCTGAGTTTAATTTTAATAGCCTTTCTAAGTGACCTACATTGCTTTTTAAGTTTTTATCGAAATTGTATCCTTCGCAATCCATAGTTAAAATGAAGTCGAAATTTGGGCGTTTAATATACGTATCTAAAAAATATTTCATAAATAAATACAACCTCCTAAAAAATAGTATTGCAAACTTACGATTTGCAATGTATAATTAAATTATACCAAGTAACAACTTAATTATACAATGCGGATTGTTACTTGTCAAAAACTTAGTAACTGGCAGTCTTACAACGCTTCAAAAATAGTTTAAATATAAATACTTTCAAGGTTTTAAGCATTTCAAAAAAATTCTTTTATTGTTATATCTAAATCTCTAATATAAAGAAAATTTAATAGTAAATAGCTTAACGATGTTATCGGTTGATAATTTTTTTGTACCACAAAGGAATAGGAGGAGAGATAACAATTAATAAGTGTTATCTCCACCAGACAAATAATAGGGGGATGATATTATTGAAGACTATAGGTTTTCCAAGAATGCATAAAGAAATAAATGAGAAAAGGGATTTTTTACCAACTTTTTTTGGTGTACTCAAAAATGATAAGGTACAAATATTTCTTGAAGAAGGATATGGCTCGGCTTTAGGTTATGTAGACGAAGATTATTTAAAATATAATACGACTATACAATTTGTATCTAAAAGAGAATGTTATGAAAAAGATATAGTTGTAGTTTTAAGGTCACCAGAGTTTGAAGAAATTGAATATATGAAACAAGGCAGTACACTACTGAGTATGCTCCATTATCAAACTAGAGCTACTAGAGTAGAAAAGCTTAAAGAAAAAGGCATATTTGCTGTTTCTATGGACTCTATTAGAAATGATTTTCTTGAAAGAATCGTTGTAAATTATGAGGGAACTTCAGGAAATGGAATTAGTGTGGCATTTACTGAACTGTCGAAAAGTTATGAAAATGCAAGCATTAAAGAGAGAAAACCTATAATTGTCAGTATAATGGGAATGGGACGAGTTGGTTTAACAGCAGCAAGGCTAGCAGGGAAATATGGAAATAATGAAGAGGCTGAAGCCCTACTTGGAGAGAAAACTAAAGGTGTACTTGTTAAGATGCTGCCTAGAAGTATAACTAATAATAAAAAACAGATGATGAAAATTCTAAAAGAAACAGATATTTTAGTAGATGCAACTACTAGAGGTGATGCAACAGAATATATTGTTAGTAATGAATTATTAAGATATTTAAAGCAACATTCTATAATTTTAGATTTAACATCAGACCCATATTTAACAGATGTATATCCTGTTCAGGTGAAGGCAATAGAAGGTATACCACACGGAACACTGGACAAAATTGTTGTTTACCCTGATGATGATGAGGCATATAATAATGTGCCAAAGTCTTCAAAATCATTAAATAAAAGAACAGTAGTAGGTTGTAATGCATGGCCAGGAGTTAACCCAGAAGCTTGCATGGATTTATATGGCAAACAACTTATATATATTGTACAAAATCTTATACAACATGATGCTAAGGATTTTGGTATGTATAGTAATGATTATTTTAATAGAGCAATATACAGAGC
>NZ_JAENWL010000414.1 GCF_016650095.1 Clostridium sp.
ACTAGAAGGTATTGAATCAACATTCAATAACAAATATCCAGCCTTTTTATCACTGTTATTTTCTACAACTGTTGCTTCACCTTGAACAGTAAAATTTAAATCACCTGTATCACCCATTGAATAAAGACCCATATCAGAAACATTAGCAAAATCTCCTTTTGACTTTACATATAGATCAGATAAATCTATGGCCTTATTTTTAAGTTCAGGAACTACTTGTGTATCCCAAATTTCTGCTACATCAGTAGTTGAATTAAATTCAACTTTTCCAGTTAACTTATTTTCTTCACCTGTTTTAATAACTTTTACACAACTAATCTGAAAAATACTGAACAATAGTATCATAAAAATAAGTAAAATTTTGTAATTTCTTTTCATATATTTCCTCTCGTAGAATGTTTTTAGTACTTTTGTAGCAATAACTGCAAAAGTACTAAAAATTAAACTCTATCTATAAACAAACTTTGATAGTCTATCTACGTTAGTTTTTGTAATTGCAATACAATCTACTAGCTGTTTCTCTTTCAAGCCAGTTGTACCATTATTGATATAATCATTAGCTTGTTGAACTGACATTTCAGCAATTAGAGCTGCTTGTTGAAGAGCAGTACCGGTCATGTATCCAGATTTGATTTCAGCTGCTGCTTCATCACTACCATCAACACCAACAATTATGATACCTGAAAGTCCTGCACTCTTAATTGCAGCTGCTGCACCAACAGCCATAGTATCATTACCACATAAAACACCCTTAATATCAGGATTAGTTTTTAGGATTGTTCCCATTTTTTCATAAGCTTGAGTTTGTTCCCAGTTAGCAGTCTGTTGAGCAACCATTACAAGTCCATCATATTGATCTACAACTTCATGAAAAGCTTGTGATCTAACATGAGCATTGGTATCAGAATCTTTACCTAATAATTCAGCAAAATTACCTTTTTCGCCCATTGCTTCTACAAATACCTGTGCAATTTCTTTTGCACCTTGATAATTATTAGCAACTATTTGAGAAATAGCTACGCCACTTTGATTGATTTCTCTATCAATTAAGAAAGTAGGAATTCCTGCATCTTTTGCTTTTTGAACAGCGGCAACAGTTGCATCTGCACCTGCATTATCACAAATAATAGCAATAGCTTTATCAGCAATAGCCATTTCAAATAATTCTGACTGTTTAACAGCTGAATCATCATGAGATTCACTTTTAACTTCATATCCTAATGCTTCTGCTTTTGCAGCAGCTGCGTCAGCTTCTGTTTTAAAGAAAGGATTAGAATGAGATGGTGTGATTATGTAAATCAAATTTGATTTCTTTGCTGTTTTAGTTGCACTACTTTCGTTAGATCCTTGTGCAAATACCATTGTTGTTGCAAGCATTACCATAAGGGAAACACTTAACATTTTTTTTATACAATTCATAAATTACCTCCTGATGAATTGAAAACTTAGAATAGAATATATTAATAGGATTTACCTAATTAATTTTTTTATAATTCTACATCTTCCCCTCTAAGATATGCTTCAACATTCTCTTGTATTGGGTCATATAGATCGACTTTTATATTTATATATTTACAAGCTTCATATAAAGCCGGAATTATATTTTCATGAATACCTACACAGTGATGAATATAAGGACCATTAACTATTTTTGATTCAAGCCGTTTTATATTATCGACTTCTATCCATAGATATGTTCCTACACAGTTAGGTCCTTCAACACCTTTGGCGCCACCAAGTAAAAGAGAATATTCGCCTCCGTCACCATCGAAACGAGCTAATGTTAAATCACCATGTTTAGCCTCTCCTGTAATAGATCCTGGGTGCTTAAATGCTAATGGATAACCAATGATAGGTTTTTCTTTTAGAACAGAAAGTGGCCAAGGTCCACAATGTTGAAGAAGTTCACCATTTTTAATATCAGGATGTCTTATTGTCCAATCAGCAAAGAAAGATTTCTTATCCTCTAAAGATGCTGCTTCAACCATTAAAGCCGTAATAGCACCATGAATATCAGTTTCACAAACCACAGGAATTCCCATATCATTCATAAGAGAATTTGCAACACAGGGCATGATTCCTATTTCACTTTGAAGAGCAGTCCAACATTGAATTGCAACAGCATTACAAGAATATTTATCACATAAAGATTTCATTGCTATTTTCAATGCTGCAATTTGAGAAAGCTGAGCTCCTGTAATATTTACAGTAAAATTAGAACTTAAATAAGAAATAGTATCCTTTAATTCTTGTGAATTTAATTTGTTAATTTCTTTGACTTTACTTGTTAATTCAGGAAGAGGAATTGGAGAGAGTTGAATATTAAACTTTTCAAGTAATTCACCTTCATTACACATTGTTGACCAAAAATCAAATGGCCTTGGTCCAATTTGTAAAATACGAGTATGTCTAAAAGTCTTTACAATACTGCATACTCTAAGAAAATCTTTAATTCCTCTTTCAAATTTTGGATCATCTAAGGTACAGTTAGTGAGATAAGTAAAAGGAACCTTAAATCGTCTTAAAACCTTGCCAGTTGCAAACAAACCACATTGAGTATCTCTTAATCTTGTACCGTCTTGCATAGGTCTTTCATCAAGAGGTCCCCATAATAACACAGGAATATTTAGTTCTTTTGCCAATCGGGCACATTCATATTCTGTACCAAAATTACAATGTGGAATAAAAAGTCCATCAATTTTAGCCTTCTTAAATTTATCTTCAATTAAAGCCAGTCCTTTATCATCATATAATAAGCCTTCATCATTAATATTTGTAATATCAACAAATTCAATATTTAGTTCATTAAGTTTATTAGCAGTTAATTTTCGATATTTTATAGCATCAGGTGCACTGAAGACACTTCGTCTTGTG
>NZ_JAENWL010000444.1 GCF_016650095.1 Clostridium sp.
CATTGTATATAATGGAATGCATATTTCCTATTCGGAATACATATTACCTAAGGAATGTCTGAGTAGTAATAAATAAAGAAAGTAGCAGGGGGATGAAAATTAATTGAGTGAGGCAATTGTTGTAAAAAATTTGGTGAAGTCCTATCAGATGGGCGAAACAAAAATTATTGCTGTTGATGATGTTAGCTTTACTATAAAAGCGGGGTCCTTGGTTGTTTTGATTGGATCAAGTGGTGCTGGCAAATCTACAGTTTTAAATATTTTAGGTGGAATGGATACAGCTACAAGTGGAAGTGTTGTTGTTTATGGACAAGAAATAACGAAGTATAATGATTTAAAACTTACATTATTTAGACGAAATAGTATTGGGTTTGTTTTTCAGTTCTATAACCTTATGCCAAATTTAAATGTTCTTGAAAATGTAGAACTGGCAAGCCATATATGTAAAAATCCCATTGATGCAAGAGAAAGCCTGGGACTAGTTGGACTATCAGATAGGGAGGGCAATTTTCCGTCGCAAATATCAGGTGGAGAACAACAAAGGGTTGCTATTGCAAGAGCACTTGCTAAAAATCCTGATCTATTATTATGTGATGAACCTACTGGGGCTTTAGATTATGTAACAGGTAAAAGTGTACTTTCACTTTTACACAAAATATGCCGCGAGAGCAATAAAATTGTGATAATCGTAACGCATAACCTGGCAATTGCACCTATAGGTGATCTAGTTATTAAAATGAAAAGTGGACAGGTAATCAGTATTGAAGAAAATCTTTCACCTATACCTGTTGAGAGGATTGAGTGGTGATATAGATGCTAATTCGTAACTTTTTTAGAGACATATTTTCTACTCTTCCAAGACTTCTTGCAGTCATAATTATTACAGCACTTGGCGCAATGATTTATGTTGGTATGAGTGGATATGGTTTCAACCTTAACAAAGTAGCTACTAGTTATTATAAAAGTCAGAATGTCGCTGATTATTGGATATATGGAAGTCAGTTTACTAAATTTGATGAAAAGCAGATTTCGAAGCTTAAAGGCGTCGAAAGTATACAGTCAGAAATAAGTATACCAACAGAAAATTATGAAGATGAAAACATTAGCATTGACCTGAGTGGTATATCAGGGGATTTTAATATTAACAAACCTTATATTATATCGGGAAGTATGTTTGAAAATAACCGGGAATGTATGCTAGATGCATCTTATGCAAAAGCTCACAATATTCATGTTTCCGATAAAATTCAGCTAAGAATTAAAGAAATGGAAAAGAAGCTTGAGTTCACCGTTTGTGCACTAATTGATAGCCCAGAATTTATATACAATGTGGGAGGTATGGAACTAATACCTAATAGCTACAAACATGGTTTCGCATATGTAAAAGCTGATGCACTAGGCGATATGTTGGCGCTCATGTCCTATAATAAAATTAGTTTAAAACTAGCGGATAATGTAGATGAAAATAAATTTAAAGTGGATATTGAAAAAATACTTGGAACAAAGTTAAACCAGCTTTTAAGTTTTGAGGATAATCAAAAGGCCTCCATTATAATAAATGAAGTTAAGAGTACAAAAGCAATTACTAACACGTTGCCAATGATATTTTTTCTTATTGCAGCATTTATTATGTTTACTACTATGTCAAGAGTTGTAGAAAACAATAGAATGATGATAGGAACATTAAAGGCTTTTGGGTATAGTAAAATAGTTATTTTCAATTATTTTTTTTCTTATGCTTTTATAGTGGTTATTTTGGGTAATCTTCTTGGAGTAGTACCAGCAAGTGTAATAACAAAAGGCCTGATGAGTATGGCTAGCAAGAATATGACTTTGCCGCAAGTTTCAGTCAGTCTTGATTTTTTAGCGATTTTTAAGTCAGTGCTGATTACATCTGTTATTTGTGCCGGTACTGCTGCATTTATTTGTGCCCGTGAGATAAGATATTCTCCTGCAGAATGTATGAGACC
>NZ_JAENWL010000137.1 GCF_016650095.1 Clostridium sp.
CCCGCTGCTACCACCATAGTTGTTTTGAATCCTAATACTGTCTCGTATAAAGGTAATATAACAAAATAATTTAATATTGCTGCAAAAAGTGACATACAAACTACTCCTGTTAACAATCCAGCAATAGCTCCACCTTTACTTTTTCTAACTTTATATATATGTCCAGATACGAATACTAAAACTCCGCCTACAAGAAAATTTGCTAGCTCCCCTACAAATGCTGTTTTTGTTGCTAACGCTCCATGCAATATATTTTTAAAGAGTTCAATAGTTACACCTGCTACTGGCCCTAATGCAAAAGCACCGAGTAGTGCTGGTAGGTCGCTAATATCAATTTTTAAAAACTCCGGAAACATTGGAAGTGGTAATTCAATATACATCAAAAGAAAAGCCATAACTGATAAAAGTGAAATTTTGATTAGTTTAATAAGTTTTTCGTCTCTCATTTTTATACCCCCTAATTAAATATACCTTCTAGGGATGGACATTACAAAAGCCCCGACACAGAATTATGTCAGGGCGAATTTATATATATCACATCTTCTTTCATCCAGACTATACTGTCGGCTTCGGAATCTAACCGAATCAGCCTTACGGCTCGCGGGCTTTACCGCCGGTGGGGAATTACGCCCCGCCCTGAAGATTATTAAATTTTATTTTTATAACTTAATTATATATACTTTCTATAAAAAAAGCAACATAATCATTATTGATTTTTCATTGATAGTGATATTCTTTTTCTTTTCTCATCTACTTCTATCACACTAACCTCTACTATATCTCCAACCTTAACCACATCTAGTGGATGTTTTACAAATTTATCTGATAGCTGGCTTATATGTACTAACCCATCCTGATGAACTCCGATATCAACAAAAGCTCCAAAGTCAGATACATTTCTAACCGTACCCATTAGTTTCATTCCTGGCTTAAGATGATTCATTTGAACTACACCTGTTTTGAGTATTGGTTTCGGCAATTCTTCTCTTGGATCTCTACCAGGCTTTTTAATCTCTTTAATAATATCTCTAAGAGTTGGTACTCCTATTTCTAGTTTTTCAGCGAGTTCATTTAGATTAATATCTTTTATCCTCTCATCTAAATCTTTAAAATTTAAAGATTTAAGATCTTCCTTTGAATACGTAAGCAAACCCAATAACTCTTTTGCAGCGGTATAAGACTCAGGATGAACTGAAGTATTATCTAAAAACTCTTTGCTCTCCATAACTCTTAAAAAACCAGCACATTGCTCATATGCTTTTGCACCTAGTCTTTTTACTTTTAATAATTCTTTTCTAGCTATAAACTTTCCATTTTCTTCTCTATATGCTACGATGTTTTTAGCTATAGCCGCATTTATTCCGGATATATAACCCAATAAAGAAGGTGTTGCAATATTAAGATCCACACCAACCGCATTAACACAATCTTCAACTACACCTTTTAAAGATTCATCAAGTTTTTTAGGTGTTACATCATGTTGATATTGTCCAACGCCAATAGCTTTAGGATCAATTTTTACAAGTTCCACTAATGGATCTTGAAGTCTTCGACCAATAGAAATAGCTCCACGAATTGATACATCTATATCTGGATATTCTTTAGATGCAAGTTCTGACGCCGAATATACTGATGCTCCTGCTTCTGAAACTATAACATAATATAAATCTCTTGAGCATTCTTCTTTAAGTTCTTTAATAATTTGAGCGAGTATTTCTTCAGACTCACGACTAGCAGTTCCATTTCCTAAAGATACAACTTCTACATTATGTTTCTTTACTAGTTCTTTAATAATACTTATAGATTTTTGAACACCGTCTTTGCTGCCTGCAGTAGCGTATACAGTAGCTATATCTAGAAGCTTACCAGTGTCATCAAGCACAGCTATTTTGCACCCCGTTCTAAACCCAGGGTCAAACCCAAGCACTACCTTTCCTTTTATAGGCGACTGCATTAAAAGAGCCTTTAAATTAGCTTTGAATATGTCTATTGCCCCGATTTCACCTTTTTCTGTGAGCTCTGACCTTATTTCCCTTTCAATTGATGGAAATATAAGTCTTTTTATAGAGTCAACTATACTGAGCTCTATATACTTATCAGTTTCATTATTTCCTTTTAAACATTTAGCTCTTAAGTACTCAGTAATCTTATCATTATCAGCTTTAATTTTCACAGAAAGCACCTTGCTATTTTCGCCTCTATTTATAGCTAGAATTCTATGTGGAGGAATAGATTTAACCCCTTCTTTATACTCATAATACATTTCAAATGGAGTAGTATCATCTGAACTTCCTTTTGTTTCGACGTTACCTTGATTATGCACGAGCGCCCTAATCCATTTTCTATAATCAGCTTCATCTGAAATCATTTCACTAATAATATCTCCTGCGCCTTGAAGTGCATCCGAAGAACTTTTCACTTCTTTTTCTTCATTTATGAACTTCTCTGCATATTCATTTATATCACCTTTAAACTCCCCCTCAAGAATAATTTCAGCAAGAGGTTTAAGTCCCTTTTCCATTGCAATAATAGCTCTAGTTCTTTTTTTAGGCTTAAAGGGTCTATATATATCCTCGATTTCTGTAAGCGTTTCACATTTTTTTACCGACTTCTCAATTTCCTCCGTTAGCTTTTCTTGTTCTCCAATAAGACGTATTACATCTGTTTTTCTTTCTTCTAAATTTCTAAGATACATAAGCCTCTCTGTGAAATTTCTAAGTACTATATCATCAAGTCCACCTGTTCTCTCTTTTCTATATCTAGCTATAAAAGGAACTGTATTCCCTTCATTTAATAATTCAATCACACTTTCCGACTGTTGCCTAGTTATTCCAAATTCTTTAATTAATCTAATCTGTATATCTTCCATATTTATCTAGCTATTTCTATAAGCACATTCAAATAAATAGGATCCATATTTCCAATCTATTTATTTTATATACTTAATAGCTAATCCTCCTCACATAATTTATATTTTAAAATTAACATATTTAATCATACCCCGAATTCTATCCTCATATCTATATAAAAGATAGAAATTTATAGGAGTACTAAATGAAAAAATTAATATGTTCTTGTTTTTTAACCTTTTGTATTTTATTATTTTTTTATAGCTCACATATGTATTATACCCTATATAGATTCAATCCTACAAATGTATACCAAAATATAAAATATATCTCTTCGGACCAATTTAAAGGTAGATTACCTGGCACTTTGGAAAATCAAGAAATAGCTACCTATATTAATAATGAATTCAAAAATAACGGATTAAAACCTTATAAAGGTAAAGAATTTCAAAGCTTTAAAGTACTTTACCCTAAGAAAATTAAAGATATTCCATATTTAAGGGTAACGGGTAAAGATGGTAATATAGTAAAAGATTTTGTTTATAGTAAAGATTTTAAAGAAGATATGTTAAACTTTAAAACAAATCATTTAACCTTTGACAAAAGTAATATTAAGGCATTAAAAGATAACTTTCTTCAGATTAATACCGCTGATGGCCCCTTCATATTGTTTGTTCCAAGTGGCAATGATTTATCCTTTAGAAGTTCCTTTATGTATGATTCCAAGTATAACATGTATATTATGGTTACTAAGGAAACTCTTGTAGCGCTTAAAGATTTATTAAACAAGGATAACACAGTTGATTGTTTTATTCCTATGGAGGTCGCGCAAACTAGTATAAATAACGTTATGGGATATTTAGAAGGCAAGGACACCTCTGCTCCACCAATAATTATTTCTGCACACTTTGACCATTTAGGTACAGATTTAAATGGTACTATATACAATGGCGCTCTAGATAATGCGTCTGGTCTTTCCTTCATGCTAGAAATGAGTAAGTATTTAACATCCCTTGACAAGCCATCACGAAGCATTCTTTTCTTAGGGTTTAATGCAGAAGAATTTGGGTGCTTAGGTTCGAATGCATTTATTTCAAAATATAAAGATGATATAAAAGATAGTAAAGTATTTAATTTCGACATGATAGGAAGTAATAATGCCGTTCCCTTATGCATCATGGGCGGAAAAAAAGACACCGCTAATACACCTTTGATAAAAACAGTTTCAAGCACTTGCAAAACCGAGAAAATTTTTTTCAATTATCTTTTTGAAGATGCTAGTGACCACGAAGGCTTCAGGCGCCAAAATATCGAGGCTATAACTTTTTGTGACAATGATATGACTCGAATACACACCCCACTGGACACTTATGAGAATATAAGTTTAGATTCTATAGAAAGATGTTATGATGTAGCATCTAAGCAAATCGTAAAATATACTTTTAAAGATAATTTCATTATTATATATTATAACGAATGTTTTTTTATTTCTATACTCGGGGTCCTAATATTCTCCATACTTTATAAGAAGAATAGAAAAAATAATTCCTCGCATCTATAAGGGACATTCAAGTAAAACACCTATATCCACTAGAATATAGGTGCTTTACTATTTATTACTACATTTTAATATATAGGCTGGGGGTATATTCCTATACTCCTTATTTACATTTATTACCTCAAAATATTTATTTATATATTGTTTCATAAACAGTGTATACTGAAAAGTTATAAACTTTCCACCTTTATTAAGAATACATTTTGTTTTTGTTAATATAGCTGCTGATACATTCTTAGGTAAGCTTGCAAATGGAAGCCCCGATACGACATAGTCAACGTATGGCATATTGCAGTCTTTCAAATACGTATCCACGTTTTCAGCAGAACCATGAATGACATATAAATTACTTTCATCCTTATATCTTTCCATGAGTGAAGTAAAAAATTCAAAATTAAATTCTATAAGTAAAATGACAGTGTCTTTGTTTCTCCCATTAATAAGTTTATCAGTAAATACACCTGTACCTGGACCATATTCTACTATGTACTTTGCACTTCCAAAATCAATATCACCTATCATTTTTTCAGCAAGATGTTTTGAACTTGGCATTATTGCACCTACTGTCCTTGGCTTTGTTATATATTGCAATAAAAACAATATACTTTTCATATTTGAAACCCCCTATGTTTATCGTATATATCTTAATACATAATATTATAACATATATTAGGAACTCTTTCAGAAGAAAACGATTAAATATAGATGCTTTGAGCAAAGATGTATTTGTCTTTTTGTTGAATGCTTGTATTCATTTTGTTATACTAATATTAGTAAAAGTTGATATTATTAAGATATTTATAGGTATTATTGATTTTTATTAATACTTACAATTGGTAGGTGAAAATAATGTCAGAATCTCGTATAACAAAAAAAGCTCTTGCCATATCAATTAAAAAACTAATGGAGACAATTCCATTAGCTAAGTTATCAATTCATGAAATTGTGGATGACTGTGGCATTAACAGACAAACCTTTTATTATCATTTCAAGGATAAATTTGATCTTGTGAACTGGATTTACTATACTGAGGCTATAGAAAATTTGGATGATTGCAGAAACTATGCACACTGGACTAATGGCATGTATAAAACTTTAGTATATTTTATGAATAATAAGTTATTTTATATTAATGCTCTTAATACGCCAGGTCAAAATGCATTTGACGAGTATCTTTTTAAAGAAACCTATGATCTTATTATTGGAGTGGTAAACGATATTTCCTCGGGAATAGAAGTATCAGTCCCTGATAAAAACTTTATTGCGGACTTTTATACCCATGCCTTTGTAGGTATTACAGTACAATGGATAAAAAATAGCATGAAAGAATCGCCAAATACAATTGTTGGTAAATTAAATGATATGGTTGAGGGAACTATGCTGGTCGCTTTGACAAGGTATGCTACTTCTAACAAAGAAAACCAAATATAGCTATTTTATAAAGTATTAAAAGATTGTATCAACTTCATTTTTTTAAAGTGGGTGATGACTTGGATTTAATTATAGCTCTTATTATTACATTTGTACTTTTAGTTTTAAGTGTTTTTAAAGGCATATTTCAAAGTCATATCAGTTGCCATATCGCTTTTACATGTTTATATAGTCATTGTGTTTACTTTGATATCTTCAATCTTACTCAAATCCTGTTTTAAAGCAGATATCTCTTCTTCTTCACCACTAAGTTGCAACAAAATTAAACCTCTCTCCGCACATAACTCTTTAGAAGTTTCATGTAGTCCTAGTCTCATGCTAATAATACAACCATGTTTTGTTAGAATTTCTTGTAAGTTTGGAGCAAACCTATTTCTTACCTCTAAAGTAATAGCCATAATTGTTGTATTCATATATAAATCCTCCTAATTTTTTTTACATACTCTAATTAATAAAGTTATGTTTTGTAAATTCAATTGGATATGAAATATTAACGCATTTATTATTATTTGACTAAAATTGTTTTTTATACTAACTCTAATTAGACATTATCAAATTCTAAATTGTAACCATTCTGTTAATTATTAAATAATACAAACCTTTTTAATCAATATAATGGTAAAAATTGAATTAATATTCACAATTATGAATATTACAATTAATAACTTATAAGCTGTATAGCTTTTATCCAAATCTGGTTATACATTTATAAGCATAAACATTCAAAAGTTTTTTTTTGAATGTTTATACATTAATTTTATTGTTATACACTATAAATTAAAATATTGTGAATATATATACACATAATCTTAGTTATTTAATTTCAAACATAGATATGTATAGTATTTTTGCGAAAATTAGAGCTTAAGAGAATAATATGCTGTTATATTGGCAACAATGCTAATAATCACTATATATGTGTAATTTCAGTTAAATATTGGGTTTTCATTATGAAATCCTGTACTTTATAATGACTACATAGATAAATTGAATAGGGGGAACAAATTAAATGGAATCATTTATAAATGTAACTTCTGAAATAGGAAAACTTAATAAAGTAATGCTACATAGACCCGGAAGAGAAATAGAAAATTTAGTACCAGAACTTCTTGAAAGATTACTCTTTGATGATATTCCTTATTTAGAAGTTGCGAGAAAAGAGCATGATATTTTCGCACAAATATTAAAGAAAAATGATGTGGAGGTTCTATATTTAGAAGAACTCGTTACTGAAGCTTTGAATGAAGATAATACAAAAAAGATATTCTTACAACAATTTTTGAAAGAAAGTCACATTAGTAATAAAGAGATATACGAATCGCTTTATTCTTATTTGATGGCGAAACCTACAAGCGAAATGATTGATATACTTATGGCCGGAGTTAGAAAAAAAGAGATAGCAGTTAGAGAAATTCATTCTCTAAGAGGGTTAATAGGAACCCAGTACCCTTTCTACTTAGATCCTATGCCTAACCTTTACTTTACTCGCGATCCAGGTGCTTCAATTGGAAATGGTATTACTATAAATACTATGCAAACTGAAGCAAGAAGACGGGAAACTATGTTCCTTAAGTTTATACATGAATACCATAGTTCCTTTAAAAAATATGAAGTTCCGCTTTGGTATGATAGAAACCTTCCCAATAATATTGAAGGTGGAGACGAGCTCATATTATCTTCCACAACTCTTGCAATAGGATGTAGCCAACGAACTTCACCTGAGGCTATAGAAGTGGTAGCAAGAAATTTATTTGAAAAACATATTTCTTTCCAAAAAGTATTAGTATTGGAAATCCCAGTTTGCAGAGCATTTATGCATCTTGATACTGTGTTTACTATGGTTGATTATGATAAATTTACAATACACCCTGCCATAGAAGGACCTCTTAATGTTTTTGAAATTACAAAAGGCGCCAATGGAGAATTAAATATTAAACATGAGAAAGATATATTACAAAATATATTAAAGTCAGCATTAGGCGTACCTTCAGTTGAGTTAATAAGATGCGGTGGTGGCGACTCTATTGTAGCTGCAAGAGAACAATGGAATGATGGATCGAATACTCTTGCTATTGCACCTGGAAAAGTTATAACTTATGAGCGAAATTATGTGACTAATGAAATTTTATCAAAAAAGGGTATAACGGTGCTCACAATGCCAAGTGCTGAACTTTCAAGAGGACGAGGCGGCCCAAGATGTATGAGTATGCCACTTAATAGAGATAACTTATAAAAATAACAATATAGAAACACCAATATTAGGAGGAATTTATTATGTTTAACTTAAGAAACAGGAGCAAAAATCACTATTACAGATAACGTTTCTGCAGGAGTTAAAAATGCAGATGTAATCTACACAGACGTATGGGTTTCTATAGGCGAAGCAGACGAAGTTTGGGCATCTAGAATAGACCTATTAAGACCTTACCAAGTAAATATGGAAATGCTTAATAAGGCAGGTAATAAAAACGTTAAATTCATGCACTGTCTACCAGCTTTTCATGATTTAAAGACTATCGTAGGAAAAGAAATATTTGAAAAATATGGTCTTGAAGGTCTTGAAGTTACAGATGAAGTATTTGAAAGTGAACATTCTATAGTATTTGATGAAGCAGAAAACAGAATGCATACA
>NZ_JAENWL010000187.1 GCF_016650095.1 Clostridium sp.
CATATATAGAAAATGTAGCAGGTCTCGATTTATCTGTAACCACAGACAAATTATTTAAAAATGCAAAAACTGAATTTGATAAATTAGGTGCAACTGTATCTATAGATGCGTCTGATGTAGATAACCCAGTAGTAAATATTAATAAATCAGGACACACTTTAAAGCTTAATGGATTTACTGATAATGGAGAATTTGATACAACAAAATTTAAATTTGATGATATAAGTATTATTATTACTAAAGATAGCAAAACTTATAACGCTGAAGATATTTATGTACCAAATGAGGTAATAACTAAATTTGCGGCATATGTTAAAGCAGGCAAAGTAGTCGACATTATAGCACCAGCAGTTAAACCTGTAGTTAACCCTTCACCTATAAAAGTTGGATGTGTAACCGCAAAATCTGGTTTAAATGTTAGAAGTTCATATAATTTAAACTCTTCCAAAATAGGGTTACTAAAATATAATTCTTCTATAAAAATAATTGGAGAAGTAGGCAATTGGTATAAAATCAGTTATGGAAAAGTTCAGGGATATATTTCTAAAAACTATATAAAATTCTAGTATAATACATAAGGGCAACAGAAATGTTGCTCTTTTTTTATTTTCTCTTATGGCCCATTTTTGCTTATATATCTTAAATTTACATTGAAAGCGAACAATTAGTAAATAATTTATGTTATAAACTAATTTCACAAATTTTTGTGATGAATTAGTAATTAATCGGCTTTATCTCTGTTTTCTCAAAAGTGTTGCAGGCGAAATCTTTAGTGCATAAGCAGCTTTTCTTTTCGATCCGTATTTACTAATAGCTCTACTAATTAGTTCTTCTTCAATTTTTCCTGTTGCATCTTTCAAAGACATTTTCTCTAGTTTAAAGATTTGTATTAGATTATCAATTATTTTACCTGAACTGACTTCTACCATATGACCACTGAGACTGCGATTATTTTCAACGTCACTGACTTTACAACGAATATGATCCGGTAGTGACTCTATTTGAATGTTATCATCTTTGGACAGGATGACAAGACGCTCAATAACGTTTTTTAACTCTCGTATATTTCCAGGCCATTCGTATTCATCTAACACATGCATTACACTTGGCGATAATGCTATTTGAATATTATATTTAGTATAAAAATAAGAACAAAAGTGAAGCGTTAATGCCTCAATATCTTCCTTACGTTCTCTAAGAGGAGGAATATGTATACTTATAACATTCAATCGGTAATACAAATCTTTTCTAAAATCACCACTCCCAACCAATGATTCTAAATCACGATTCGTTGAGCAAATAATTCTGACATGTACCCTTTTTCTATTTGTACCACCTACACGTGTTACTTCCCCTTGCTCAATAACGCGTAAAAGCTTGACCTGAAGATCTATTGGCAATTCTCCTATCTCATCAAGAAATAACGTTCCACCATCAGCAAGCTCAAAAATACCTGGCTTACCACTTTTAATAGCGCCAGTGAAAGCACCACCTTCATAGCCAAATAGCTCTGACTCTATTAAACTTGGAACAATAGCTCCGCAATTCACTGTCAAATATGGTTTTTTAGCACGGTCACTTTCCTTTTGAATATATTCTGCGATAACTTCTTTGCCCACACCCGTTTCACCGGTAATTAGTACCGATACATCAAACCGAGAAATTTGTGCTGCAATATCTACAATATTCTTCATCTTTTGGCTCCGAAAAATAAATTTATCAGAAAATTGGTTTTCACGTATTAAAACATCAATTTTTTCTTTATACTCATTATTGAGCTTAACATGGTTTTCAATCTTATTATTCAGATGCTTTATCGTTGTTATATCTTTGACATTTGTAACAACATATTTAATTTCACCAGTCTGACCTTTAATTGGATACCCATTTATTTCAATACATTTGCCATTTTTTAAGGTTTGTATTTCAGACATAGGAACTTTGCTTAACAGAATGCTCGGTGTAATAATAGGAGAAAAAACACCTTCATCCTCTAATTTCCTTATATCTCTGCCAAGCAGTTTATTCCTAGATAAACCTGAGATTTTTTCATAGGAACTATTTATAAATACCGTAGTTCCATTTGAATCCGTAATATAAACACCATCATCTAATACATCTAATATGGACTGTATATATTCTGTACTTATTTCTGCTCTATAGTTTGTAGTCATCATAATCCCCCCTTCCTCATTATACTTATACTAATAATATTATAGCAAGTATCAATTACTTCACTGTTTTACGTGCAACAAAATAATGTGCCTCAAACATGAGCTTTATAACTCATATTTGAAACACATTGTTGTTTAGTATTTTCTCCTTATATATTCATCAATTCTTCTAACAGCTTCTTTCAAGTTTTCATCTGAATTTGCAAAGACAAAGCGCATATAACCTTCTCCCATGCTACCGAATGCAGAACCCGGTACTGCCACTACCCTAGCTTCTCTTATAAGTTCCTCTGCAAATTCCATCGAAGTTTTACCAAATGATTCTATATTTGCAAATGCATAGAAACTGCCTGGGGACTTTTTGCAACTTATCCCCGGAATATTATTTAGTCCATCTATTAAAATATCACGGCGGCGCGCATAGTCCTTAATCATACCTTTTACAACATCTTGCGAACCAGTAAAAGCTTCCACAGCAGCCTTTTGTATGAATGTAGGAACGCAGGAAACGATTCCTTCCTGTAACTTAGGCATATTTGAAATGATCTCCTTGCTTCCTACTACATAACCCAGTCTCCACCCTGTCATGGCATATGATTTGGAGAAGCTATTAATGATAATCACTCGATCACGTACTTCCGGAATTTGTGCTATGCTAAAAAATTCATTATCATCATAGATAATTTGATCATACACCTCATCAGAATATACTATTAAGTCATATTTTTCAGCAAGCTTTGCTATTTCTTCCACATCCGCTTTATCTAATACTGAACCCATTGGGTTACTTGGAGAATTTAACAGAATACCCTTGGTTTTTGGTGTTATTACTTTTTCAATATCTTCAGCTTTTATATTAAAATCATTTTTTTCATAGACTGGAACAGTAACAGGTGTTGCTCCCGCTATCATAATCTGTCCAGAATAATTAGAAAAGCACGGATCCGGAATGATAACTTCATCACCGGGGTCTATTGTTGCAAGTAAACTTAATGTAATTGCTTCCATTCCACCTACAGTTATCATAACATTATCGACTGTATAATCTCTTGAGTATTTACTATATTTATCTGCTATAGCTTGACGCAACTCTAGAATACCAGCATTTGGATTGTAATGGGTATGGCCTTCATCTATAGCTTTTTTAGCTGCTTCCTTAATGTTTAGAGGTGTATCAAAGTTAGGTTCTCCTAGCGTAAGGTTGATTACATCATCATATTGTGCGGCTAAATCAAACATTTTTCTGATCCCTGAAGCTGGATAGTTCATTGCCAATTTAGATAAATGTTTCATGCTAAAACCTCCAAATATTATTTATTTAATCCGCTTGATTATATTCTTGATGACTTAAACGCTTATAGCCATCTAACCTGTCTTTTGCATCTATTTCCGCTTTCATAAACAGTTCTTTAGCACTCTCCGGATACTGCTTTAGTAGAGATTCAAAACGAACTTCACTTAAAAGGAATTCCTCAAAGCTAGCTGTTGGTTCCTTGGAATCTAAAATAAATGGGTTTTTACCTTCTTTTTTAAGCAATGGATTATGTCTATATAAAGACCAGTACCCAGCTTCTACAGCATTTTTTTGTTGCCTTTGAGCTTTTCCCATACCACCTTTAATCCCATGACTAACACATGGTGCATAAGCAATAATGAGGGATGGACCTGGATAAGCTTCTGCTTCAAGAATCGTCTTTAATGTCTGTGCCTTATCTGCACCCATAGCAATCTGAGCCACATAAACATAACCATAACTCATCGCCATCATACCAAGATCTTTTTTCTTCGTACTTTTTCCTGAAGCTGCAAATTTTGCGATAGCTGCTGTCGGCGTTGATTTTGATGATTGTCCACCTGTGTTTGAATAAACTTCTGTATCAAAAACTATTACATTGATATCTTCTCCTGAAGCAAGTACGTGGTCTAGACCACCATATCCAATATCATAAGCCCATCCATCTCCACCAAAAATCCAGTTAGATTGCTTGATGAAATAATCTCTTCGCTCATAAATTTCTGCAAGCTCTGGAACATCAAGATATTCCTCTAGTGTCTTCGCTAATTTATCTGCTCGCTTACGTGTTCCTTCTGATTTTCCAAATCCACGAAGTCCGTAAAGCCACTGGTTCATTGCTTCTTCAAGGTCTTTATCGACACCGCTTGCAAGTGCATTCGTAACTTTACGTGCTACCGACTCACGAACAGTCTTTGCACCTAGATACATACCGAATCCATACTCTGCATTATCCTCAAATAATGAGAATCCCCATGCAGGACCATGTCCATAGCGATCCTTTGTATAAGGAATAGCTGGTGCTGAACCACCCCAAACAGTAGCACAACCAGCAGAATTAGATATTACCATTCGGTCTCCGAAGAGTTGGGTAATCAATTTTGCATAAGGTGTTTCTCCACAACCGGCGCATGCCCCTGAAAACTCAAATAATGGTTTTAGGAATTGGCTACTCTTAACAGTTTTATTTTGTACTTTTGCCATTTTTTCAGGTTCAATTGTCTTCGCAAACTCCCATAATTTCTCATACTCAGCGCGGTTTTCTGCCAAAGGTTTCAGTTCAAGTGCTTTTTCCTTCGCAGGACAAACATCCACGCAATTGCCACAACCTGTACAATCTAAAGCAGAAAATCCCATGTAAAATTGTTTTTCTTTAAACCCAATAGCATTTTTAGTCGTTATACATTCCGGTGCCGCTTTGACCTGATCGTCTGTAAGCAGCATAGGTCTAAGCACTGAGTGTGGACATACAAATGAGCACTGATTACATTGGATACATTTTTGCGCATCCCAGTGAGGAACATCGATTGCGATTGCACGTTTCTCATATTGTGTAACACCCGTTGGATAGGTTCCATCTTCAATTCCATTGAATGCACTTACCGGTAATAAATCTCCCTTTTGACTATTCATTGGAATCATAATCTTCTCTATAAATTCAGGTAAATCTGCCTTAACTGCTACTTTTTCATCCTGAGCATCCTCCCAAGTCTCTGGAATAGAAATTTTACTAATATAATCCACACCAGCATCAATCGCCTTATTATTCATATCAATAACGGATTGTCCCTGTCTACCATAATTCTTCTTAACTGCGTCTTTCAGATGTGCTATTGCATCCTCTAAAGGCATTATTGGCATCAATTTAAAAAATGCTGTTTGCATAATCATATTGATACGATTGCCAAGTCCTAAGCTTTTAGCAACTTCTATTGCATTTATAGTGTAAAATTGAACATTCTTTTTTACTAAAGTACGCTTCAATAATGCAGGCAGTTCCTTTTCTAATTCTTCTGGACTCCAGATACAATTAAGTAGGAAGGTACCCCCATCTTTAATCCCATCAAGCAAATCATACTTATTTACATAGCCCTGATTATGACACGCGATAAAGTCTGCCATGTTAACCAGATAAGGTGCCATAATCGGAACCTCTCCAAAACGCATATGAGAAACCGTAAGCCCACCTGATTTTTTAGAATCATACGCAAAGTATGCTTGTACATATTTATCTGTATAGTCACCGATGATTTTTATCGCAGATTTGTTCGCACTTACTGTCCCATCTGAGCCAAGTCCCCAGAATTTACAGGCTATCGTTCCTTTAGGTGAGGGATTAAAATCTTTTTCATATGCAGGAAGTGATTTAAATGTAACATCATCAACGATCCCTACAGTAAATCCATCTCGTGGCACTTCTTGCTCAAGATTAGTAAATACTTCCATAACATTTATAGGTGTAAAGTCTTTTGAGCCAAGACCGTAGCGTCCACCAACAATCAATGGCGCATCCTCTTTTCCAAAAAATGCATTTCTAATATCCAAACAAAGAGGCTCAGCTGGAGCACCAGGTTCTTTGGTACGATCCAATACAGAAATACGTTTTACCGTTTTAGGTAATACTTTAAACATATGCTCTTTAGAGAATGGACGATAAAGGTGAACTTCTAGCATTCCATAATTTCCGCCTTGTGCATTAAAGTATTCAAGAGTTTCTCTGATTACATCACATCCGGATCCCATGGCGATAATAACATTTTCTGCCGTTTCTGATCCATAATAGTTAAATAGCTTATAATCACTTCCTTTTAACTTATTTATTTCGTCCATATAGTGCTTGAATAATTCCGGTAACGGCTCATAGAACTTGTTCACAGCTTCACGTGTTTGGAAAAATATATCCGGATTCTGCGTTGTACCACGAAGTACTGGCCGATCTGAGTTAAGAGACCGCGCACGAAACTCATTTACAGCATCCATATCCACTAATTTTGCAAGTTCATCGTATTCAATAAGCTCAATCTTTTGCATCTCATGTGATGTTCTAAAACCATCAAAGAAGTGCAGTACAGGTATACGGGATTTAATCGCAACCAAATGTGCTACCGCTGCGAGATCCATACATTGTTGTACATTGTTAGACGCAAGCAACCCAAACCCTGTTTGACGTGTAGCCATAACATCTTGATGATCACCAAATATGCTAAGGGCATTAGATGCGAGCGAACGGGAACTAACATGAAATACGCCCGGAAGAAGTTCCCCCGCAATTTTATACATATTAGGTATCATTAGTAGCAATCCTTGTGATGCTGTATACGTTGAAGCTAATGCACCACCCTGTAGACAACCATGTAATGTTCCAGCCGCACCTCCTTCTGACTGCATTTCTTTTACTACAACCTGATTTCCGAAAATATTTTTTCTTCCTGCAACTGACCATTCATCAATTAATTCAGCCATCCTTGAAGATGGGGTAATCGGATAGATTACTGCCGCATCGGTAAATGCGTATGAAGCATATGCCGC
>NZ_JAENWL010000045.1 GCF_016650095.1 Clostridium sp.
AATCTGAAATCGCTCCTAGACGTGCAGGAGATCCAGCAGTGCTTATAGCATCTAGTGTTAAAGCTAAGCAAGTTCTTGGATGGAAGCCTAAATATGATTCTCTTGAAACTATTATAGAAACTGCGTGGAAGTGGCATATGGAGAATCCTACAGGATATGAGAAATAAGTCTGAAAAAAATCATTTTTTTTATAAAAACAGTTGTATAAGCTTTTCTATTGGATAGCTCATACAACTGTTTTATTTTTTGTAATACTTTTTGCTTATCTTGCTAAAACTAATTGAACACCATATTTTTCTTTAAAGTCTTTGTTTTTGCTTCTAGAATTAACAAAACAGGAGCCTTGTAAAAAAGTAGTTATAGAAATTAACAAAATAAAATTTTTGAATATTAAATTAATTTTCATAACATTTCTCCTTTCGCAAAAATACTATATTACTATAATACTATTTTGCTCTAAAATAATATTATAAACCTATTGAATCATAGGTAATTAGATAAAATATATACATGGTTAAATTGTTAATTTAAAATGAATAACAAAGTTAAATTACAAAATAATACAAAAAAATTCACAAAACAACAAAAATCTTGTATTATAAGGAGTAATAGATATAACAATTTATTTAATTGAATGGCCCTAATGAAGAGGAGAGTAATTATTTGTGGAATTAGAAGAATATTAAGGAGGGTGTAATGAATATAAAATTTAAGATTAAAAATTTAAGTTTTCTAATTGTATTTACATTTTTGTTTATTTTATTTGGGTGTGGTAGTAATGGACAAGTTGTTGATATAAATGCAGTTAAAGAAAAACCACAAATAAGTAATAGTGATGAAAAAATAATAATACAGGAAGAAAAAAGTCAAACAATCCAAAATGAAGATGTAAAAAATGATTTACCTTTAAATGGTGATTTAAACGTTCATTTCATAAATGTTGGGCAAGCTGATAGTATTTTAATTCAGCAAGGATCAAAGTCTATGCTAATTGATGCAGGAAATAACGGTGACGGTAAGCTAGTTAAAAACTATTTGTTGCAACAAGGCATAAAGAGCTTAGATTATGTTATTGGAACTCACCCACATGAAGATCATATTGGAGGCCTTGATTATATAATTAATGATTTTGAAATAGGTAAAATATATTTACCAAAAGTAACCTATACTACAAAGACTTTTGGAGATGTAGTTGTAGCAATAAAAAACAAGGGAATGAAAGTAACAGTACCTAAACCGGGAGAAACCTTCAATTTAGGCTCCGCAAAATGTACTATTATGGCACCGAATAGTAGTGAGTATAAGGATATGAATAATTACTCTATAGTAATTAAATTAGAATTTGGAAGCAATTCTTTTCTTTTTACAGGGGATGCTGAGGACCTATCAGAAAAAGAAATTCTTGAAAAGGGGTTTAATGTGAAGGCAGATTTGCTCAAAGTACCACATCATGGAAGTAGTTCCTCCACTACGGACGAATTTTTATCAGAGGTAAATCCAAAGTATGCAGTTATAAGTTGTGAAACAGGAAATGATTATGGTCATCCACATAAGGAAACTATGGATAGGTTAAAAAATAAAAATATACCGGTGTATAGGACAGATGAGCTAGGCACCATTATAGCCACATCTGATGGGAAAACCATAACCTTTAACACAAAACCAGGCAGTTATAAGGTAGGCTTACATTAGGTGCAAGACGCATTCACCTTCGCTAAAGGTGAGTGCACCTTCGCTAAAGGTGAGTGCACCTTCGCATTACTTGGGAATTTCAATATTAGATGGAATTTCAAGGCCTGCCATTTTCATTAAGTATAATGCATTTCTCGTGGTAGACACACCGGGTCTCAATTTATAGTCAAAGTATAACTTATTATCTTTATAATATTCTTTAAGGTGATAATTTTTAACTCTCTTATTTGTATTCTCTATGTCCCCTAGTTCTAGGTCATGTGTAGATATAAAGCCTAGCGCATTTTCATTGCTTAGTTTGGCAACAAGTACCTTAGCACCAGTATGTCTATCTATAGAATTAGTCCCTTTAAAAATTTCATCTAATAAGAAGAAAATTGGAGTCTTACTTTTTGTAGCATTTACAAGGTTTTTTATTCTCAAAAGCTCAGCATAGAAGGATGAAATGTTTTTTTCTAGATTATCGCTTGTTCTCATACAAGTATAAATATCCATTAGGGAGCAGTAAAAACTTTGAGCACATACAGGAGCACCGGCATAAGCTAGAACCAAATTAATGCCTGTAGTTCGGAGTAGCGTGCTTTTCCCTGACATATTAGAACCAGTTATTAAAAGAATATTTTGTGACTTTTCTATGTGGATATCATTATATACTCTGCTTGTTCCAAGTAATGGATGTCCAAGGGTCTTAGCTTTGAAAATAGGAGAACCAGCCTGGAATTGTGGCATTGCCCAATCACTGTGATCATAGGCTATAGTTGATAAGCTATTTAAGGCTTCCATTTCACCTATAACTTCTAACCAATCTTTTAAAGACGAACCACTAGCTTTTTTAAAGCGCTGTAGATTAACTAAACATTGATAATCCCATAGGGTAAGAATGTTTATAGGGAAGTAATACATATTTTTTCTATCAGATACTAAGTTAACTAGATTTGCTAATTTTTTTATTTGAAAAGAAGCCTTCATACCATCTTTATTAATAAGTCTTTCTTTTAAGCTTTTCAAATATTCTGATTTGAAATTTTTCTTTTCTATATGTATAAGGAGGTTATTATATATAAAAATCGTATTTTTATATTGATAAACAGTGTCCAAATTTCTACTTACTTCTTTAAACCCAACTACAAGTAGCATTATATGTATCACAATGCCTAGAAGACCTATTTTATAGGATACATTGGAAAAAATAAGAGAGGACACAAGAAGAGCAATAGTTATAGTTGGCAATATCCTTATTACAGCTATTACTAAAGGCTTAAGGAAAAATTCGTTTTTATCGTCTACCCATTTAAATAAGGAGTCGGGATTTTGATTTTTATTTTCACTAAGTATTGATTCTGCTTCAAATCGTTGTGTCCATCCAATACTCCCTGCAAGTTCTTTTATGGCTTCTTGTCTTTTATATATTTCCTCAATGCTATATATAGGTTTTACGAGAGTATCTTTCAATTTTTGTCTACCAAGATAAGTTATGCAACTATTTATCCATTGAAAAAGGGAGTTTTCGCCAAATATATCTAAATCCTTTGAGTAATTATGATTTTCATCACTGAAATCATCACCGTTATCAGAAAAATCCTTCCAATTGCTATTAATACGTTTTAGACAATTATCATTAATTTTAGATAGTGTAGAACAACGAATTTTGTTGTGTTTAATCTTGCTATGTTTAATTGCCAAAATTATAAATAATATTGAGGTTACAATTAATACAGAAAGGCTTAAATAATAATTAGTTTGTAAGTAGAAGAAAACTGTAAAGCCTAGTCCGGATGAAAAGACTATTAATCTTAATAAGCTTATAAAACCTATCGTTTGAATTTGTTTATTTAAAAGATTATCGTAATGTTTTTTTCGATTAGCATAAGGCGTGTTTCCAGTTTTCATAATACCCTCCTAGGTGGTCTCTTTATAAGATATATAATAGCATACTAGAGGCTTGGTCCGCAATTTTCAATATTAGGATAATATAACCAAATATTTTGAGGGTTTAGCTCTCAAGTTGCTTAATCAAATGATATAGTAATCTAGCGCCTACACCAGTTCCGCCTTTAGATTCATAATTACTGTCTTTTTCAGCCCAGGAAGTTCCAGCTATGTCAAGGTGTAACCAAGGCTTATTTTGAACAAATTCACCAATAAATAACCCTGCAGTTATTGTTCCAGCTTTTTTACCACCTACGTTTTTAAGATCTGCTACATCAGATTTTATTAATTCCTTATATTCGTCAAAAGCAGGTAATTTCCAAATTTTCTCATCACACATTTTTGATGCTTCTTCTAATTTATTATAGAAGGAATCATTGTTTGTAACTACACCCGTAGTAGAATTTCCTAAAGCTGAAACAACTGCTCCGGTTAATGTGGCAATATCTACTACGTTAGTAGCATACTCTTTTTCGATTATATAATTTACGGCATCTACAAGTGTTAATCTTCCTTCTGCATCGGTGTTAAGTATTTCAATAGTTTTGCCACCCATGGAACCTATTATGTCCCCTGGTCTATAACTATTGCCACTAATCATATTTTCGCAGGACGCAACTACTGCTACTACATTTACCTTTACTTTTAGTTTTGTTATAGCGGTCATGGCACCGATCACAGCTGCAGCTCCACCCATGTCAGATTTCATTGTAACCATTGAAACAGTGGGTTTTACAGATAATCCGCCACTGTCATAAGTAAGGCCTTTGCCAACTAATCCTACAATTTCCTCTTTTTTTTCAGGATTACCATTGTATCTCATTACAATTAATCTTGGAGGTTTCTCAGATGCTTTAGCTACTTCAAGAAATGCTTGCATATTCAATTTTTTTATGGAAGATTCATCAAATATCTCTACTTCAAAGCCACTTTCATCGCCAGCTTTTTTTACTTCATCGGCTAGCTCTATAGGGCCTAATATATTAGCAGGTTCATTAACTAATGTTCTAGCTAATATGTTAGCCTGACCGAGGATTACGCCCTCATTAATACCCTTAGTAACATTTTCTAATTGGTATTCCTGCGTATATATTATATTAAATTCTTCTAAAGACGAAGATTTTTTATCTGATTTATACGTATCAAACTTATAATCTGCCATTGTTACAGCTTCGCAAATAGCTCTAACAATTTCATCCAAGTTCATTATGCTAAGAAAATATCCTATATTTAAATCAATGGATTTAGACTTGATGTTTACAGCCTCTTTTACTGATTTTGCTATATTTTTTCTTAATATGTTTAAAGTGAAATCTTCTTTTTTGCCTAGGCCAACTAGCATTATATTTTTAGGATATTCATTTCTATATAAATGAATATTTTGAAATTCACCATTTTTACCCTGAAATACTTGACTATTTAATAAAAATTTAATTTTATTGATTATTTCATTGCCTAAAGTCAATTCGTCATCTGAAGCCAAATTTAAATTATCAGACGTAGTATCCTCGAAATATGTAAGCAATTTTGTTTCAGATTCTGTGTTGGATGATTTTAAACTTTTGCTTTTAAATATCATATCTATTCACCTTCTCTTTCATGTAACTAATCCATGCAAAACGATAACCATTATCAATTAGCAATTAATTTAATTGTAAGCTTAATAGGTAATTTTGTCAATAAACTTTTTAGCTAACTATTCAGTCAATTAAAATTTAGGGGCATGAAAATAAATAACAAGTCAAAGATGCGAAATAGACTAGCCTAGACTAGTATACTGACTTGCTATTTACTTGAATGTCCCTAATAGAACTAAAAATTATAGGCACTTCTAGTGCTGATTATTATACTTCTTCTAATGGTTGCTAAGGATTCCTACTAGGCACTACATGAACTCCCGAAATTGTACATCTCTTAGCATGTTACTGCTGTTTAAGGTATATAAGTAATTGTATTTTGAACTATGCATTATTACGTCAGTTATAATGTTGAAAAGTATGTCTCTATACATTGTAGATGGAAGACCTCTTCTGATTTCTCTATATCTTTCTACAGCACCCAGCTTTTCAAACAAAGCCTTTTTTATACCATCGAGGTAAGATATAGGCTTCACAAATTCCTCATCAGCGCCAATCGGTAAAGTTGCACTAGTGATGCTTTTGTATATTTGCCTAAACATATTATTATGTCCACGTTCATCATCTCTTATTGATGCAATAATTTTCTTTTCATCATCTGTTGGTGCGACGCTTATTAAGTAGTCATAAAACAATTCATCTTCTTTTTCACATTGAACTGCTAATTTAATTCCTTCTAAAGATTTTTGTGATAAACTAGGATCATACCTCATATATGGATTTTCGTAAAATAGAAACCTCCTTTAATGCTATAGGGTAGATAACAATTATTAATTTACACTTCCTAATTGTAAAATCATTATTATGTATAATATGATGAACATATGTTAGTTGTGACAGGGTATCAGTACCAAAAAGTATATTTATGAAGTATAATTAGGGGCATGAGAATAAATAACAAGTCAAAGATGCGACGGATATTTCGTGATAGCCTAGGAGGCAGGTTCTGTTGATAGTTATACTATCAGCAGATTCTGTAGAGGTCGTATGTCGCGAAATAGACTCGTATACTGACTTGTTATTTACTTGAATGTCCCTTAATATTATAATTTGATGGATTATGTAAATATGCATTTAGTATAGGAGATGATGTTATTTATGAAAATAACTATAACGGGAGCATTATATTCAGGCAAGAGTACTGTTGCTAAGGCTATAAGCGAGACATTAGATTATACTTATTTTAGTGTAGGCGAATTGCAAAGAAAGTTAGCAGTAGATAAAGGTATGTCTATAACAGAATACAATAAGTTTATGCTTGATAATAATTTAGATAATGAGGTTGATAATAGGACTATAGAAATTGGTCGCGAAAAGGAAAATTTTATTTTTGATGCTAGACTTGCATGGTATTTTATACCAGATTCCTTTAAGATATATTTAAAAGTAGAACTGGAGGTTGCAGTAGAACGCGCTATGAAGAACGAAAGAGGTAAATCTGAAAAATATGTTTCAAAACAAGAAGCTAAGGAAAATATAACTGAAAGAAGAAGATTAGAGTTGACTAGATTTATGGATATTTATAATATTGATATAGATAAGGATAGTAACTATGATTTAATTATAGATACCTCCCATATCACTATGGAAGAGGTAATAAAAAAAACAATAGATAAGGTAAAAGATGTAATAATAAAAAGATAGAAAAATTATGAGATTTCTCCTGAGTGACTCGCAATAAGAGCTTGAAACGGGAAATTTGATTAAGAAATTCTAATGTTTCAGCGCTTCTTATTGCAAGGCACAGCGAAGAATTAATGCTGTTGTGAACGGGTCCCTTCATAAAATCTTAGAATAAGATTTGCTGGGAATTGACGTTTTTCAAATAAAATAGCCATTGATAAACAAGCTTGAATTAACCCTATGGTAAAAAATAAAATGTGTAGGAAGACAACATCATTAAGCATTATGCATTGTACAATTATCCAAATTACTAAAGCCCAACTAAAGACACTGCTTATATACCCTTGAAATCTTGACTTAAAATGAAAGAACAAAGCACTTATAACATTTCCAAGACCAATTATAGTGAATAAGATAATTCCAGGTATGAGATAATTACTAAATGGTGAATTTTTTAAAACCTCAACTGATATTCCGAGTGGTCGATTAGGATTAGTAATAGCAGCTAACCCTCCAAATATGGCCCCTATTCCTACAAATAAATGTAAAGTAAATAATAAACGATATACTTTCTTCATTCCTATCCGTCCCCCCTATTACCATTTTCATAAACTAATCATACTTGCATTATATTCTAAGAATCTAAATTTATTGACACAACTTGATTTTTACCTAGAGCTTTAGCCTGGTACAGGGCTTTATCAGCCGTTCTAAACAAATAATCTAAATCTTCTACCGTAGGAGTAATGGATGCAACTCCAAGGCTTAAAGTTAGTGGTATTAAATCCGATTTTCTAATAATTATAGGATTGCATTCTATAGCACTTCGTAGCTTTTCACCGATTATTTCAGCTTCTTCAAAGGAGGTGGAGGGTAATAGTACAATAAATTCTTCACCACCAAAACGACCTAAAATATGAGTATCACTTAAAGTTTCAGAACAAACCTTAGAAAGACGCATTAATACCAAATCGCCAGTGTGGTGACCTAAGTTGTCATTAATTTTCTTGAAATCGTCAATGTCAATCATAATACCGGAAATAGGTTGGATCAATGCTTTAGCTTTGTCAAAGCTTATATTTGCAAGTTCAAAAAAACTACGTCTGTTGTACAAATTAGTTAGAGGGTCTATACTAGCTAGATGTTTAGTTTTACTATGCAACTTAGCATTTTCTATAGCCATTCCTGTATGGTAGGCAAAGTACAAGGCTATGTCACTATGGTACTTAGTATAAATGTTCTTTTCAGTTGAATCTAATGTTAAAATACCAACAATTTTGTTTTTGAACATTATAGGTATTCCTATCCAACTTTCAATATTTGTTGAATTTATGTAATGACTAAAACGAGGATCCTCTTTAACATTTGAAACTATTAATATAGTATTAGTTTCTGATATTTGTTTAAATAGCTTGTCATCCTTTCTATTGATAGAAATCTTGTGTATGTCCTCCATATTTTTGAAACCACTTGCTACTATAATATTAAAATGGTCATTTTCTTCCATGAAAAATGAGGCGCTGTCATAAGGTATTAAATCTTTTAAGCTTATTATTAATTTATCTAAGACCTCTTCCAAATTTAAGCTAGAATTTAGGTGAAGGGTGACTTCCCTAAGTTTTTCTTCTAAAAGATACTCTTCTTTTTCCTTAGATAAATTCTCAATTTTTATAGAAGAATTAGATTGATTTTTCCCCAATATAAAGGCATTTAAAAGTATGAAAATGAAGAAACCTAATAAAGAATAGTCACTGATATTATTTATATCTAGATAATGTAGCATGGACATAGCACTTATTGCAATAATTACTAGGCAACCAATCATAACAATTAATATTTTTTGTATTTTGCTATGATAGGACTTTAATATAATAAAAGTAGCATATAAAATGATTAGCAAAGTGGATATTTGAAATACCATAAAGAACTTTAAAGCAAGGAGTGGGGAGATGAAAATGGTAGTGACTATAAAGAAAACACAAAAATATTTACAGCTTTTGTTAATATTTTTTGAAAAATCATTTTTGAAAACTGCACATATGTAACTTAGAATAAAATAAATAGCCGCATAGAAGGTTAATAATTCTAGTTTATTAACTAGGCTATAACTTAAACTATTATAGAAGGTTAAGAAATAATTATCACCAATAATTAAGGCTCTTAAAGATATAACTATGCATAGTGCACCAAAATAAAGTTTAGAAACATCATCAGTTCTAAAACTATATAACCATATATGATATAAGGCCATTATAAGCAATGCACCAAAGTAAAAATACTTAAGTGCAATTGAAGCCTCTCTTTTATTAGTCATCTGGGATTCTGTGCCTAGATAAATATTGTTTTTAGCACCCTCATCGCTAAAGGCGGAATTTGATACTTGAAGAACTAAATGAACTTTGTCAGTATTATTCATAAAATAACTTGTTATGGGCATAGATTTAAGGCGCTTATCAGAACTGGTCGTGCTAACAATGCCATTAGATGAATAGAGGTATCCATTTATCCATAATTTATATGAAGATAACATAGAAGGAACACTTATACCTAAAAGGGTATCTTTATATTTTGGATTTAATTTTATTGTTAAACTATATGTAGCGCATCCATTAGTATTGAATTTTTTATTATTTTTATTAAAGGATGTTGGCATCTCTATATAAGAGGGAACAGTAGAGGTAGTAACAAAATCTTTTGGTGATAATAATTGATGTTCGTAAAATCCCCATTGTCCGGAAAGTGCAGTATATCCATCTTTTTTAAAATCCCAATTTGAAATATCCAATACACCTTTTTCAGAATTAATATTTGGAGAAATATTTGATGTAGTCAATTTATTTAAGGAGAAAATAACATATAATAATGCTGCTAAAATAATAATAGATAGAGTAATAATCAATGGTTTTTCTCTTTTCAGCATCATATTTATATCCCCCTTTCACATGAAAATCTTGGATTTTACATATACAGTTATTATATTACATTACTATGTTAAGAATGTCTGTATTTACTCCCACTTAGCATTATTATCTATTGAAATTCATAATTCAAACGTTTAAAAATAAAAGAATTCTTGTAATGCAATTCGAGAGCATTAAGTAATAATATATAAAGCAATTATAATACAGATTAAGTTAAAATTAAACACTTTTATAAATTATTAGGATAAAAATGTAAGGAAATATTAACGCAAAATTAACAACTTATGAAATCCATTACTTATAGTATTTTATGATATACTAAAATTGTTTGTAAGAAATGTGGTTACATGGAGGTAATTAATGTATAAATTAATAGCATTAGATATGGATGGAACATTACTAAATAATGAAAAACAAATTTCACCAGCAAATAATAAAGCAATACAACAAGCAAGAGAAAATGGAGTAAAAGTTGTACTAGCATCGGGAAGGCCATTAGTTGGTTTTAAAAGATATTTAGAAGAACTTAACTTAGTTTCTGAGGATGATTATGCAGTGGCCTTTAATGGAGCACTTGTTCAGAGTTCTACAGGTACAGAGATAATATCTAAAACAACATTAACTGTTGAGGATTATAAATATTTATATGAATTAAGTAAAGAGTTAAAAGTGAATATACATGTATTAACTGAGACTGGGGTAATTTCTCCTAAAGATAATAAATATACTAGAAGGGAGGCTGAAATGAATCATATTTCTTGTGATATAGTTGCGGTAGAGGATGTAGCTATGGATACTACTATAGTAAAGGTTATGTTTATAGACGAGCCAGAGCTTATAGACGAGATAATTCAAAAGATTCCAGAGGCAGTAAGTAATAACTATACAATAGTTAGAAGTGCACCGTTCTTTTTAGAGTTTCTTCATAAATCAGTTAATAAAGGTGCAGGGGTAGCAGCACTTGCAGAAAAGCTAAATATTAAGCAAGAAGAGGTTATTTGCATAGGTGATGCAGGTAATGATATTCACATGATTAAATATGCAGGACTTGGAGTTGCTATGGGAAATGCATTCCCTGAGGTTAAAAAAGTTGCGAATTTTATAACTAGAACTAATGAGCAAGATGGGGTAGCATATATCATTGATAAATTCATTCTAAATGATTATGAAGAAGCGTTTGTAGTATAAGGGTTAGGAAAAAAAACAGCATCTTTGACCTATTGTTTTCTTGGTCTCTAACAAATATTAATTAATAATAATTGTTGACAAGTAATTAAAACGAGCATATAATAAGGTTATAGAAACTTTTAGTATATTCAGTATTAATTTTCTTTATCCCCCAAGAAAAAGATATAATTAATACTGAATACCCAATCCATATTTTAAAATGTTTATAAAAAAGCTAGTAAAAGTAAATTTTACTAGCTTTTTATTATATCTATAAATATTTACTTGAATGTACCTTAAGATAACCCAGTCATTTTGTCTCTTCTGTTTTGTTGCTTTTCTTTCATGTTTTCTAGTGCTCCTTCATTAATATGATCTTCATTATGTTCCATATATCCTTTGGCAAAAGCATAGTTTTTTTCTAGGCCTTCTGATTCATTGTAGTGCGTTTGTCCACCACTTACAATTTTGTTTTTTAGTATTTCAATATTATCTTCCCTCTGAGATTGTTTCTCTCTTGCTTCATTTACCTTTTTTGATGATGAAATGGCAGAGTGATCTTTAAGATGTCGCTCTGTTCTAGAACGACTTTCTACTATATTCTCAAGTGCCTCTATTCTATTTGCTTTTTCGAGTTTATTACGTTCATTATCATAGTATATATTGCGTGCCATGAAAATTCCTCCTTTTTTAAAAATTGATTATTATTATTTTAGACTTTTTACTTTAGCATAATACTATGAGATACGTGGAATTTAATATATAAAAAAATATAAAAGAGACACTGTGTGCTTTATGGTATTTAATGGGAAAAAACACATAAGACTGTAAAGCCTTATGTGTTTTTTTAAGGGACTAAATTAAATGCTTTTTATTACTTCTTCAAGGGATTTTGACTCTTCAATATTAGTTATTAGTGTAGCGGAGGATTTGTTGTCACCTATAATAATGCCACCTGTTAAAACATTTTGATTGAAGAATAATTTTTTATATACTTTATTTTCATCATCTTTTATACTAATAGCTTTAAAGTTATCTTTAGAAATTTGACCTACAGATAATAGTTCGATGCCCATAGCATTAAAAGAAATGACCCCTGTGGCATGCACATAGGCTTTTTTATCTCCTACTGCATTTATACCTGCAATTTTACCCATATCTACGGCGGCAGGCCAGTTTCCATATACTGTGCCTTCAAATTCTGCAATGTCACCGCATGCATATATATCTTTTACATTAGTCTCCATATTTTCATTGACTAATATACCCCTGTTAACGATTATATCAGTTTTATCTGCTATATTTTTGTTTGGTGCGATGCCTGTTGAGAATAGGACTAAGTCAGCATCTAGAGTTATTCCACTTTTAAGTGTAACAGATATAACAGAGTTTTCACCGTTTATAATGGTTACTGAATCTCCTAGTATAACTTCAATGTTTTGGTTTTCAACTGCAGTTTTAAGTATAATGCTACCTTCATTATCTAATTGCTTACTAAGCAATGAATCACTAAATTCAACTACGGAAACTTTAAGACCAGTCTTCTTTATTTCATATGCTGCTTCAAGTCCTAATAGTCCGCCACCTACGATTACTACGCTTTTAGCGGTATTCATATTGCTTTTAATATCTTCAAGATTTTTTAGATTTCTTAAAGTGAATACGCCTTGTTTGTCTATTCCTTCGGTAGGGATCATACGGTTTTGACTTCCGTTTGCTATAATTAATTTATCATAACCTATAGCTGTACCATCCTGGAGCAATATTTGCTTTTCTTCAGTTTTAATGTTTTTGACCTGTACCCCTAAGTTAAGTGTTATGTTATTATCCGCATACCACTCTTTTGGAGATAGGTAGAAAGTATCATCTTTAAGGTCCTCACTTATGCCGTCAGAAATAGAAGGCCTGTAATAAGTTAGTTGTGGTTCATTTGATATCATTTCTATCTCGCATTCTTTATTTCGTTTTCTTATTGCATCGGCAGCATAATATCCTGCAGCACCGTTACCAATGATTACAAATTTCTCGTTAGCATCCGAGCTAAAGGTTACTACATCTTCTGATACCTCAATAAATTGATCAGCACTTGCACCACAAGCAGGACAAATTTCAGGCGGTCTTGCTCCATCAAATTCTTCTCCACAAACTACACATTTCCATCTTTTTTCTGTAGAAGTTTTAATAGGAGAATTTTTAATTTTAATTTTATCGGTTATTTTCTGCGCAAAACTTTCACCAAAGTTATAGGCAAAGTTAAGATCTTTTTCATTAGGCTTAAAATTGAATTTCATTGAGGGATATAAGTCAAGATTAATTTGTTTTAACCTATCATCTATATTTGGGACAGCTTCTCCACTCCAACCATAAGAGCCAAATGCAGAAGCGACTTTTCCGCCATGAACTATAGGGTTTAGGTTTATTAAAATATCCCATATCGGTTTTAGGGCGTCTCCATTTACCGTAGGAGAACCAAAAATTATTCCCTCAGATTTATCTATACTCTCTAAAATATCATTTATGTCATGATGGATAACATCGTACATGTTAACTTTGAAATCAGAACTATAGATTATTCCCTCCTTTATTTTTTCAGCTACAGCCTGCGTATACCCATAAGCTGAGACGTAGCATATGGTAACTTCTTCTTCACTTGAAGTTTTCGGAGGAAGGCTCCACTCTTTGTATTGATTTACTATGTTTAATGGATTTTCTCTTAAAATGGGTCCATGGCCGGGGCATATTATATCTATTTTAAGGCCCTTAATTTTGTCTATAGCTTTTAAGACATATGGTTTAAAAGGGCTTATAATGCAATCAAAGTAATATTTTAATGCTTCTTTATAATCTTCTTGGTTTTGGTTTAAATCATTATATACCTCAGCATTACAGTAGTGACTGCCAAAGGAATCACAAGTTATAAGGAGATTGTCTTCCACAACGTACGTATAAATTGAATCTGGCCAGTGAAGGAAAGGTGCTGAGATAAAGGATAGGGTTTTATTCCCAAGACTTATACTATCACCATCTCCTACAGTTATGTATTCAAAGTCTCTATTTATAATTTCCTTAAGAAATTCAATGGCCGCAGGTGATCCTACTACCTTCGCATTTTTAGCAATGTCTAAAAGCTTTCCTACAGAGCCTGCGTGATCTGGTTCAGTATGATCAACTACTATATAATCAATGTTTTCTATATTAATTTTTAAAGACTTTAATCTTTCAAGATATTCATCAAAAAATTTCTCTTTTACAGTTTCGAATACTGCGGTTTTTTCACTGCCTTTAACTACATAAGAGTTATAAGTAGTGCCAAAAGGGGTATACATAATTATATCGAAAATTCTTAGATTTGGGTCTAGTGCGCCTACCCAATATATATCATTTTTTACTTGTACTGCATGCATTTACATCGCTCCTTTAATAACTATTTATAAATAATAATTATTAGTTAAATTATAGTATAAAAATATTTAGAAAGCAATAACAATTTATCCTATAACTGCTACATCTATTTTGTTTTACACTAAACAATTTTTATGCTATAGTTTTTACAGTACTGGTAAATAAAATATTCATAAGTTCAATGGATTAGAAAGAATTAGGAGGAGTACAAATGAGAGATTTTGTTATTG
>NZ_JAENWL010000405.1 GCF_016650095.1 Clostridium sp.
ATGTTCGATGGAAAGCTCGAGATGGACCCAAATTGTAGAATAGGGTATGTAAGTCAATTCTCACAACTTGGCGAAACAAAAGAAATTACAGTTTTCGAATATATTGGGGAAGAATTTATTAAACTACAAAATGAAATAACAGCTATTTGCAGCGAAATGGAAACATCTTCGGATATTGATCCTTTACTAGAGAAGTATCAACAAACTTTAGACGCATTTGATGCAATTAATGGGGATGATTTTGAAAACAACATTAATAAAAACCTAAATCTTGCAAACTTAATCAAGTATAAAGATCTAATGATATCTGAACTTAGTGGTGGGGAATTCAAGCTTATTCAAGTAATTAAGGAAATGCTAAATAGTCCAGACTTAATGATTATGGATGAACCCGATGTGTTTTTAGACTTTGAAAACCTTAATGCTCTTAAAAATCTAATTAATTCACGCATTGGAACAATGCTAATTATTACGCACAACAGATATATATTAAATCATTGCTTTAACAAAATTCTGCACCTTGAAAATATGGAGCTCCAAGAGTTTGAGGGAAGATATATTGATTATAATTTCTCATTACTTCAAACTAAAATTGAACTGCAAGAATTAGCTGCTGTTGATAATGAAGAACTTGAGAGAAACGAGATCTTAATAAAAAAACTAAGATATTTCGCATCTGAACATTCTCAATCTTCTAAAGGGAAAGCTGTAAATCCTAGAGTTAAAATTCAAGAAAGATTAGAAAAACGTAGAATTAAATCGCCATTTGTAGATATTATAGAGCCGAATATCAGTTTAGTTACAGATAATGAAATAGAAGAAACCATTGCTTTAAAAGTTAATGGTTACAGTGTTGCCTTTGATGATATGCTTCTAGAAAATGTTAACTTTGAAATTAAATCTACTGATAAAGTAGCCATTGTCGGTTCAAATGGTACCGGGAAAACCACTTTACTCCAAGAAATCTTTAAAAACAATCATGAGTCTATTGAGATAAATGAACACATTGAAGTGGCTTATTTATCTCAACTTCAAGGTAAAACACTAAATGAGTCTAATACTATACTTGAAGAGTTCTTCGATGTTGGTTTTAAAACTTATGATGAGATTAGAGAATATATTTCAAACTATGGGTTTGAAGAAGAAATCATTAATCAAAAGATAGGATCTTTATCAGGTGGAGAAAAAAATATGCTTCAACTGGCTAAAATTTCTGCTAGTAATGCAAATATGTTGCTTCTTGATGAACCGACAAGTCATTTAGACACCTATTCACAAATAGCACTGGAAAAAGCAATAGAAAGCTATAAAGGTGCGATTCTAATGATTTCTCATGATTTCTATTCTATAGTAAACTGTATGGATTTTGTTTTACTCATTGAAGATAAGACAATTAGAAAGATGAGTATGCGAAAATTTAGAAAGATGATTTATGCTAGTCATTTTGACAAAGACTATTTAGAAATTGAGCAAAAGAAAAAATTAGTTGAAACAAAAATAGCATTGGCTTTAAAAGATACTGATATTACACTTGTAAAAGTTTTATCTGAGGAGTTAGAAGAGCTGATTAAGTTACTCTAAATATAGTGAGTAGTTAAGAGCACTTATGAAAAAAGAATAAGGAGTAGTTCACTTTTAGTGAACTACTCCTTATTAATATATACAAATATTTAATTTTTAATTAAGTAGAGTATATTAATTTAAAAAATTTTTTATTGTCTTATCACACAACGTGGGTGCTTATAAATTAATTACTTATTATATTTATCTAATAAAGAACAACAATTTAGAAGGAAACAACTTTTAAATGCAGAATAGATATATTAAAGAGTATTTAAAGGAGGTCAAATAAATGTCAAAATTAGAAATTCCGAAAGATAAAGACGAAATAAAGAGACAAATTAAAGCCTTACAGAGCCAATTACCTATAGATGGTAAGAAAAGAGATAGCAAAAGCAAGCAAATACACCAAGATGAAATTAAAGCCCTTAAAAAAGCTTTAAGCGATAAATAAGAGATATTAACTATTTATATAAGTAACACAGATACCCATAAGTGAAAAGAAAAGGATTATGGCACAAAATGCTGTAATCCTTTTCTTTTTATAAAAAATGAGTAATTGTTTTTTAACATAAACTCATATAAAATTAAATATGACGAAAGTAGTTATAAAAATGATTTTTAGAAAAATTAGGTATGAGGAAGGGCACTTTATAAACATCATTAAAATGGAGCGGGGGAACAATATGAATATTATTATAATAATTTTAGGTATACTTTTAATTATATTCCCAGAACAAGCGTTTATGTTTGGTAGAGGATGGATGTTTAAAGGTAGTAAAGAGTTAGGTGAACCTGATTCATTGCCAAGAAAAATGCTTATGTTCGGTAGAGGATGGATGGTTAAAGATGGGACAGAACCAAGAAAATCTGTTAAATATGTCGGTAGATTTATAGGGGTTGTTTTAGTTATAATAGGCTTATTAGGAAAGTTCTAATAGCCATTATTTATAAATGTGTACTTAACAAAAAAACAACTATTTCACAAAAGAGGAGGTAAAAAGTATGTCAGATATAACGAAACAAGCTTTAGCACAATCATTAAAAAATTTAATGAATACTACTCCTTTAGCTAAAATTACAGTTAATAATATTGTAAAATTATGTAAGGTAAATCGTCGTACATTTTATTATCACTTTCAAGATATATATGCACTTTTAGAGTGGATTTTTAAAAATGAAGTTTCAAGTGTAATGGAAGAAAATAAAACCTATAAGACATGGCAAGAGGGGTTTTCGAGAATATTTTATTATTTGAGTGAAAACCGCAAAATGGTGCTAAATACTTATAACTCAATTGGTCGAGACAAATTAGAAACTCACTTATATAGTGCAGTGTACAACCTGGTTTTAAATGTTGTAGATGAAATTACTTTAGGCAAAGAAGTATATGAAAAAAGAAAGGAATTTGTAGTGAATTTTTATAAGGTTGCTCTTGTTGGTTTATTGCTTGAATGGATAAGAAAAAATATGATAGAAAGTCCAGAGGAAATTATTGA